>CAZVDU010000009.1:0-49156 GCA_964625615.1 uncultured Pseudoalteromonadaceae bacterium
AATTCGTAATAATAAACATTATTACGAATTGATCGTGAGTATAGATGTAGTTATACTCTATCTCATGAAATATCATCCTATTACAGATAGTTTTAAATTCATTCCACAACAGTTATCCATCATAACTCAGAATGAATTTAGACATATTTACCCTTCGTTAAATGAGTACTTAGCTACTATTGAGCAGAGCAATGTGAATGCAAGAAATGACTTGCTGTTACTACTTCATTTTTTAACGAGTGTGGTTGGGAGTTCAGTTGGTACACAAAATAGGTTTAGAAATGAAGCTGAACGTTTCATTTTGTTCCTTTGGGTTGATAAGCATAAATCTCTCTCCGATATCGGTGTTGAAGATGTTCGAGATTATATTGACTGGGTTTGGTCACCACCTAAAAATTTAATTGCAGATACAACCATTGCAAGCCGATTTAAGTCGAAACCGAAGACTGATGTTCGTGTTGTTAATCCCGATTGGCGGCCCTTTGTTATCAGGCGATCCAAAGCTAGTCGAAAAACTGAAGAATTCATATCACCGAATAATACTTTAATTGAACGCCCCAAATCAGCTTACAGTATAAATCAAACATCATTACAAAACGCATACGCTTCCTTAAACGTGTTTTTAAAGGAACTAGTAGAAGCTGGGCACATCCGACGTAACCCTGTGCCTTTAGTTAAAAGAAGTTGTAAGTACTTAATAAAAGGCAAAATATATAAACCACCGCATACGATAGATGACGACACGTGGGATTTGTTTGTAGAGACACTGACAACTGCCGCCAATGAAAATCCATATTTTGAAAAGCATCGCTTCCTGATCTTGGCTTTAAAAGTACTTTTTTTGAGAATTTCAGAACTGTCACATAAGGATTATTTTATACCAGTATTTGGACATTTTAGACAAGATGCATCTGGTGAAGGATGGATATTAAGCATCATTGGGAAAGGTAAAAAGGAACGATTAGTTACTGTTCCTGATACGTTTATCGACCATGTTCTTACTAGATACAGAATGTCTCTAGGGCTCAGTCCCCTGCCCCATATCGATGAAAATACGCCTATTATGCCTTCAATAAGAACAGGCGCTCCATTGCATCAAGATAGTCTGAATAATATGGTGGAAGAAGCTTTTGATCTTGTTATCAAAAAGCTTGTTGCTGAAGATAAACTTCAACAAGCGCATGCAATTGCAGGAGCCTCTTCCCACTGGCTTCGTCACACAGGTGCTACTCAAGCCTTAGATGAAATAAACGAGACTATGTTAGCCGAAGAGCTAGGTCATGCCAGCGTTAAAACAACAGTTGAAGTTTATGTAGCACCTGCACATCGCGATAGAATAAGAAAAGGTTCAACACGAAAGTTGTGAGGATTTGAATTACATCATGCTCAATAGAACAATAAGCTGACTTACAAGTTCATCTGCAGCAGATTGATATGCTTCATATAAATGTAAGGCTTTATCGACACTTTATAGATACAAATAATTATTATTACTGCTTTTAGCAACCTATCATGTCGTGGTAGTTTATGGTTAATCATTAAATCCTTACGCACGTCATAAGTTGCGTAAAAAAATAGCTAACTGAGCTTTAACTTTATGAAATTGTGGGAACTCAAACCAAATCAATCGGCGATTGTTGGTGATCTATCGACTGATATCGAAGAAAAGCTAAAATATCGCCTCAAAGAGATGGGGTTCGAGTCCGGACAAGAACTAAGTTGTATACGCCGTTCCCCTTTTAAAGGTCCAATAGTTATAAGCCTAGGAGGAACAATCCTAGCGCTAGAGCAATCCATTGCTGAGCTTATCTCCTTAGATGTAACTAATATCAACGCTATTTAATCTTCATATTCTCAGGTGACAACCATCGAATCTTCTATCTCGAATATTGTACTTATAGGTAAACCTAATTCAGGGAAAAGCCTACTATTTAACCAGCTTACTGGCCTTAGACAAAAGGTAGCTAACTATCCTGGTGTTACTGTCGATATCAAACGTGGAAAGTTTGGCAATCATGAACTTATAGATCTTCCTGGTACTTATTCACTCAATAGCCTATCGCAAGATGAAGTTATTGCTATTGAGCATATCCAAAAATCCATCGCAGATGAACAAACCAAAGTCGTTGTGTGCGTTCTTGATGCGACACGATTAGAGCGGAGTTTAGTCTTAGGTTTGCAAGTTCAAGCGCTAGCGAAAAAGAACAATAAGGCGGTCATCTTTGCGCTTAATTTGATCGATGAAGTCCGTCGATTTAATCACAGAATAGACGTACAGACGTTGTCTCAAGAATTAGGCAGCCCTGTAATGGCTCTATCAGCCAAAAAGCTGGATGGCCTTCACGAGTTTATCGAGAGATTAAAAGACGTTGCTCTGAATCCTACTAATTACAAAGTTAAAGAATCTAGTTCATCAACAATAGATGCGCTTTCACGAAGTCGTGAGCTGGCAAAAACATTTGGAATGAACCAGGATGTCGTACTTAAAGATCAAAATCGCATAGATAGTTTTATGCTCAATAGCATTTTTGGCAGTCTGGCTTTTATTATTGTTATGTTCATTCTGTTTCAAAGTATTTTCACTTTGGCAGCACCGTTAATGGACGGTGTAGAAGCAGGTATTAGTGCTGTAGGAGAATATATAACAGATCATATGGGGGGCGGTGTGGCAACTGATTTCGTCCAAGATGCCCTCTTTGGTGGTTTAGGCTCCTTCCTGGTTTTTGTGCCTCAGATTATGATGTTAACACTGATAATAGGCGTACTCGAAGACAGTGGATACTTGGCACGTGCCGCTCTAATGTGTCACAGGCCGTTGAGTTACTTTGGTTTGTCTGGGAGAAGTTTTATCCCTTATTTATCAGGTCACGCCTGCGCTATACCTGCCATTATGGCCGCGCGCACAATCGAATCTCCGCATAAACGCCTAATGACGATGCTAACAATTCCGTTAATGTCATGTTCTGCTAGGCTACCCGTTTATGCATTGTTAATTGCCGTGCTTATACCAAGTGATCAATATTGGCTGGGTGTATTTAGCTTTCAAGGGATTGCATTTTTTGGGTTATACTTTTTCGGTATTTTCATGGCGCTTATCGTCAGCTCAATTCTCAACAAATTGACAAATGTGGATCTTGAAAAATCAGATATGCCATTTATCTTGGAATTACCTAGCTACCGCTTACCCCATTGGAAACCTCTGATGCAAAAAGTTTTAACAAGCGCGAAACAATTCATTTGGCGAGCGGCCCCAGTTATATTTGTGGTTTCTATGATCATATGGGTATTAGGTTACTTCCCTGGCGGCGGGTCATTAGATGACTCGTGGCTTGGGGTGTTAGGTCAATGGATAGAACCCCTATTCTCTCCTTTAGGATTAGACTGGCGATATGGTGTTGCTATTCTAATGTCATTTTTAGCTCGCGAAGTCTTTGTTGGCTCTTTAGGTACCCTATTTGGGATTGGAGATGCAGAAGAAAACCTAAGTAGCTTAGCTGATAAAATACAAGCAGATGGCTTAGGTCTTGGTGCTGGTGTTGGTTTAGTGTTGTTCTATGTTATCGCTCTACAATGTGTGGCAACAGTGGCTACACTCAAAGGCGAGATTGGGAGCAAACGAATTGCTTGGGGGATATTTTTAGCTTACGGCACCTTAGCTTATGTTATTGCATTTGCAGCTAATCAGCTTATTAGTTAAAAGAGCACTACATTAAAGCTAGGCCAATAAAAACTGAGTTTTAAGAGTCTTCGTTTTTGCGATTTCTCAATTTGGATTGATGCCTTTACTATGTGCTGCTATTACAAGGAATAAATATAACTCAATATGGTATTTATCAAACCTACAGAGCCACCTGACATTATTCAAATGAAGGGAGTAAGCGTTGCAGCGGTTGAATTTGATTTAGAGCATTATACCTTAAAGCTGTATAACGAAATGGATATTAAGTTCTCCGATTCTCTAAAAAATAGCGTCGCTAAAAGGCAAGCAGAATTTTTAGCCGGAAGATTCGTTGCTAAACGAGCGTTAGAGCAATTTGGGATAAAAAAATACGATATAGAAGTTGGAAACAATAGACAGCCTTTATGGCCACCCCATCTAATTGGTTCAATAACACATACAAGTAACTTCGCTTGTTGTGTTGTATCCACCAAAGATAACTATCTTAGCTTGGGAATCGATACTGAGGTGTTATTAAATGATAAAACAGCTCGGGATATAGCAAAAAGTATATTTACTGAGCAAGAAGGTCGTATTCTTAAAGCCTATGATGAAAACTTTGCTAAGTCTTGCACGCTAGCTTTCTCTGCAAAAGAGAGCCTATTTAAAGCACTTTATAGTAGAGTAAATAAGTATTTTGATTTTTTAGATGTAGAAATTGTTTATCTGTCTGATTCACCTAGTTACCTAACATTTAATATCTTAAAAGATTTGTCTGACGAAATTAAAGCAGGAATGAGCTTCGATTGTTTTTATGAATTCCATAACGACAAAGTCCATACTCTGACCTGTGACGTTGCAAAAAGCTGAACTTAAGCTATCTGTTCTCTATGCAGATAGCCATCACAAAAACGACTCTATTTTTTCCTTTAATTGCTCAGGGGTAATTTCACCCTTTATCAAATATTCCTTGACGAAGTCAAATTCTACAGCCCGCTTTCTATCTTCTTCTCTTTCAGATGATGAATACATCATAATGATGCATGTATCGAAGTTATTTTTCTTTCTTAAGTTTGAAAATTTTTCAAGAAAATCAAACCCATTGATATTAGGCATATTGATATCTAAGAATATAATAGCTGGAGGGAATTTTTCTCCATAAACTTCGCTATTATGTTGAAAGTCTTGTAAGAAACTTAACGCAGATGAACCATCATCCTGTTCAACGATGTGTTCAACACCACATTGTCGTAAGTGTCTTTGTAATATGTACCTGTCAATTTCATTATCATCGACAACCAAAACGCTCACTTCATTCATGTGGTTTCTCTTTTTGGAAATATTAACGTAAAACATGTCCCGTTCTCTGACGACTTAACGTCAATCTCAGCTTTCAAACTATCTATGTGCTTCTTAACAATAGATAAGCCAAGTCCCGAGCCAACACTTACATTAGGGTGAAACCGTTTAAACATTTCAAACATTTCACCCTGTCGTGATTTGGGTATACCCAAACCGTTATCCTCGACTTCAATAACATGCTCTTGTTCATTTTCATAAGCGCGCACCTTAATAATCTGCTCTGCTTTATTTTCATCGGAATACTTAATCGCATTACCTAGTAAATTATCTATGATCTGCTTTATCCGAACTTCTTCACTAAGCATAGGAGAGTCAAAAGAGACATGCGTAGAAAAATTAATATCTTTCGTTGTTAAGGTAATTTTATGCAGCTCCTTTGCTCCATCTACAATACCATTCAGGTCAACTGGTAAGACTTCACCCTCTGTTGAACTAGCTTTTGTTAAAGATAAGATACTTACAACAAGATCTTCAAGCTTATCCATCTGGTTAGTTATTTTTTCGGCATCTTTAATGGCATTACCTAGCTCTCCTGATTTAATGTCTTCTACAATAAACCTCGCCAAACCTTTGGTAGATGTTAGTGGTGCTTTCAAATCGTGTGATGTTCTATATGCAAATTGCTCTAGCTCTTGATTTGCTTTCTCTAAATTCTCTGTACGCACTTTAACAACTTCTTCCAATCGTTCATTAACCTCATTCATCATAATTTCATGAGTTAACCGATCTTTAGTCACATCTAACAATTCCCTGAGCTCACCCGTAACATTCTGTTCAATAGCTTTATCAAGCTCATTGCCTTGTGTAGACATCAGAGCAATCAACCCACCTATTGACCCAGAGATACTTCGCGACATATAACCAATAAAAATGATATTGAAGAGTGATATAAAAATAACCATCGGAATCACTGTCCTTAGAACAAATGACACCGTATCAGTTATTGGTTTTTCAAATAGTGATGAATTTTCGTTAAAGGTATGAACAAAGTTTTTAAGTTCAGAAACAAGCATTTCGTCATTGAGGTTTCCATTTTCAAAACGGCCGACTAAGGCCAGTGCATCATTTGAATCTTTAATATCTTTGACGCAGATATCCAATGCATGAATGGTCCCTATTTGTCGCATAATTATTTTGTTTAAAAAATTAACTTGCTCCAAACATTCTAAAGGCTGCTGTTTAATTTGCTCGATCGTATTCCGCAACATGCCTGCATCTATTGCGTAGCCGTTGTTTAACTTATCAACCTGTTCAGAAAAGATAGCGCTATACTTTAAGTGTCTTGAATTTAATTGATGGAATGTAGCGCCTTTAGATATTTCAAACACTGACCATAGCGTCAAAGAGATTTCCGCTACGGTCAATGTCACAATAACCAAAAGTTTCGTTGATATCTTCATTAAAAATCAGATCGTTAAGCAATACTCAGCGCACTTGTACTGGGCTGAAAGGTAAGTACAGTTACCTTTAACTATGGCGATTTTTAGTTTAAGACGCAATAATACTTTAGTCGTTCGCCGTTCAAATTAATGTGTTATATCAATGCAAAACATAAGGTTATATGTCAATCATGAAGTTGTCTAAGGAGATAAACAAGATACTATTCTTCTTTTTTATACTGACGCATTAGTTTTATTAGTCCTAATACACCAATAATAATCCAAAAAATTTGGATAACGAAGGCAGCAATATTAAAATTGAAGGCTAAGCTGAACAGGATGCAACCTGCACCAACAATATTAGTAATATGGTAAATCTTCTGTTGTTCTGACCACTTTCTTTGGCTGATCATGAAGTACGCATAAAGAACCATTGCAGCTCCGGTTAAGCCAATAAACTGGGCGATATACAATAACACTGCTATTTCTGCCCTTCGATCCAGTCACTTACAACATCTTCTAACACGGCTATTGGTAACGAGCCATTGCCAACTAAAATGTCATGAAATAGTCGAATGTCAAATGATTGTCCCAGCTCACCCTCAGCCTTTCTCCGTAAATTCTGGATACGAATTTCGCCGATTTTGTATGACAATGCTTGACCAGGCCACGAAATATAGCGATCAACTTCTCGATTTACATCGTTTTTACTCAACGCAGTATTGCTCAATAAAAAACTAACGGCCTTATCCCTCGACCAACCAAATGCATGCATTCCCGTATCGACAACTAAACGACAAGCTCGCCACATCTCATAAGTTAGTCGACCAAAATCACTGTAAGGGTCCTCATAAAATCCCACATCTTTACCCAAACTTTCCGCATAAAGCCCCCACCCTTCACCATAAGCTGAATGATAAAGTGTCTTTCTAAATTCAGGCACTTCAAGCTCTTGTGCAATAGTCCCTTGAAAGTGATGCCCAGGAACGGCTTCGTGATAGGTTAACGCTTCAAGGTTATAAAGAGGCTCACTTTCATAGCTATTTGCACCTAGAAAATATGTACCTGACGTCTTACCATCCCCAGCGCCGGCAACATAATAAGCACCGCCCCCTGGGCTTGCTTTAATATTATAAGTTCCGCGTGGTAAAACTGAGAACCATTTAGGCAACTCTCCTTCCATTCGTTTGGCTAAGTATGATGCCTTTTCAAGTAAATCTTGTGGGCTATCAGCGTAATTTTCTGGGTTATCACGTAAACTGTCGAGAAATGCTTTAAAATCACCTCTAAATTCGACATCTTCAATAATGGCATTCATAGCAGACTTGATACGTTTAACCTCAGCTAAACCTAATTCATGAATGTCTTTAGCAGGCATATTGGTTGTCGTGTAAAAGTTGATCAAGTAATCGTAATATTCTTCACCACCATTAACACTGGTTATACCGACCTCTTCACGACAGCTAGGCATATATTTTTGAGTGAAAAACTCATAAAAAGCTCGGTACTCAGGAATAACTTTTTCAGCAATTAACTGTTTAACCGCAGTTTTGTAGATGTTTTGTTGTCGTTTAGGGATAGATTTGGGGAAGTTAGCGACGGGTGCATAAAATTCGCTCTGAGTAACATCATCAACTATAGAACGGCTGATGGTCTTTTCATAACCAACAAAACTTCCACAATAATGTGTTAGCCCTTTGTCGATTGCTACCTCGAGAGTCTCCATAAAGTCTCGATTATATCTTGGGTAATCCGCTAAGCTAACTAGATATTTGTCGTAATCGTCAACTGTCAGGAATGACATTTTTGCAGGTGCCTCTGCAAAATATGTGTGAAATCCAGCATAGATATTCATAGGAAAATAACGATCTATTTGATCGTAGCTAGCTCTTTCAGCCTCCCTCTCGTAAACGAACAATCTATAACTAATATTATCTTGATAATCTAACTGTGAAGAGTCGATTTTTATTAAACTTTTTAAAACATCTTCATTGAATTTTCGACGTCGCTCGATACCTTTATCACTAAAGTCAGGCAACTTTCCGTTCATTCGAAACACATCCGGATCACGCCGAAAAAACACTTGTTCTTCAAGAACGTTATCCCAATGAGTTTCTAATAACGCTTCAAACTTTTCTTTTTCATTCGCATTTACTTGAACGCTTAGCGGAGCGGTGAACATCAACATTGAAACCAATGAGGTGAATAGCTTCATAACTGAATAGGCCTTTATTGTTCGTATTTAAAGTAATGAAATACAAGATTAAAGGTGTGCTTTAGTGATGTACAGAATCTTATTCTATTTAGTAAAAACCTGCATTATGATTACACTTGTAATTATAATGTACACATCATCTAATTAAAGGAATATCAATGAAGTCTCTAACCTTTTTATCTTTCACACTTTTCATGTTTGGCTGCACAAGTCAAACGACAGTGCACTTGTATAGTCTCTATTTATCTGACTCAAGCACTAAAACAGTTAAGGACACTCTAGAAAGTGCTGGCTTTGATGTCGAGGTTAATCAATTGCCTTTTCCGAATGATATACAGCAATCATCCATTCTTTACTCACCGTTAATCAAAGACCGAGAAGCTATCAACATCGTCATTGAACAACTCTTATTATTAAACTACCCAATATATCTGAACCAGCCTCTTGTAGCAGGTAAACACTTTTATACTAAAAATAATCTAGGTTTATTTATTCTTCCAAATAGCGAGACCATAGAGAAAAAGACTATAGACATTGCTAATGAATATAAAAGTGAAAATTGCAATTATACTGTGTCGCTCAATCTCTATAAAAATGGAACTTACGAGTTATCTTTTACTCAACTTCCCTATGCCGATATAACAGATTATCTGAAAGGCGTGTGGCGTATTACTGAGTACCCTTACATATCGTTAGGCCCAAAAGGCGGTCACGAATGGTTTTATTTTAAAGTGTAGCAAGAGCAAACGGCTGACCAAATTGGCAAAGTCCATAAAATCTCGCTTGTAAGCTTAGATGGTTACAGCCACCTACATTTTTGTGACTTTGTATATGGCCTGCGGCATTAATGCTTTATATGATAGCCTATTACAAATAACTACCGATTTTTAGGATTTATCCATTGTCAGAACAGCCTCATACAATATTCGATGATATCGATACGCCCTTTTTGATGGTCGACAAAACTAAATTCCTAAACAATATTTTGCGTGTAAAACAAAAGATAACATCGCACCACGTGACTCTTAGACCTCATCTCAAAACGCTGAAGTCGATTGCTGGTGCTCCTTATTTATTAGAAGATAAAAATTCACCCGCAACCGTATCAACACTCAAAGAAGCAGAAGCGTTTTCCGGGGCGGGATACACCAATCTTACATACGCTGTTGGGATAACGCCACAAAAGCTACCCAGGGTAAAAGCGTTGAGAGACAAAGGGGTAGATATCACCATTTTACTGGATAGTATGGAGCAGGCTAAGATGATCGCGAGCTTTTGCCAGAGCCGCCAATGTGATTTACCAACCTTGATTGAAATTGATTGTGATGATCACCGTGCAGGTATTGAACCTGATTCTCCACTGCTAATTGATGTCGCTAAAACACTTATTCATGCGAAAATTAGCCTTAGAGGTATATTGACGCACTCTGGTGGTTCATATGGTTGTTCAACTCCCTTTCAGTTGGCTAATGCAGCCAATGAAGAACGGTTAGTAGCGTTAAAGGCTGCAAGTAATTTGAATAATGCAGGCATCCCCTGCTCCATTATCAGTATTGGCTCAACACCTGCCGCTCTGTCTTATACGAATTTAGACGGTATTACAGAAGTGCGTGCTGGGGTATTTCCATTTTTCGATCTGGTTATGGCAGGTATCGGAGTTTGCACACCAAAAGATATTGCCTTGTCTGTTGTAACAACAGTTATAGGCCATAATAAGAAGAAAAACTGGCTACTAATAGATGCTGGATGGATGGCTTTATCGAGAGACAGAGGCACTAGCTCACAAGAAAAAGATTGTGGTTACGGATTGGTTTGTGACGTAGCCGGTGACCTGATTGAAGGGCTACAAGTGCACGGAACAAATCAGGAACACGGTATTATTGTTGCTGATAATGATTCAGATTTATCCTCAATACCTGTAGGAACTCAATTACGCATTCTCCCCAATCATGCTTGTGCTACAGCTTCTATGCACTCTGGTTATCAAGTATATGATACACAAAATGAAACTATCGAGTATTGGTCTAGAATTCATGGTTGGTAATTTTTTGGTTCAATAAAGAACAAAGACTATGTTGAGTCTTACTAAACAACCTATAATATAACTCATACTCCCGTAATAACTGGTTATGTTGCCATGCTAAAAAGATTTTCGCTTGTTCTCCTTATTATGATCAACAATGCTTTGTATGCGCAGGAGGAAGAAGAGAAAGAGCCACCGCCACTAGATCCTAAATATATGGGTACACATAACATGGCATTGGTCAATTCAGGCTCTACGATTTATGCGACTCATTTGTCGACCTATGATGAACCTCACAATGTACAAATAGTTTATCGTGTAGATTTTGAACAAAACACCATTATTCCCTTGGTGAGAGATTCCGACTTGGTGACAATTAAAAGCCAACCTTTTAACCTCCAACGATTAATGCGTGAAGAAGAAGACGTAGAAGTTACGGCAGATATCTACCTTGGACATTTTGATCGTGGCGGTTTTAAAGCTTATGAAAAAGCTTACATTAACTTTAATAAACCCATTTATATACGCGAACTGAAAGATCTTGAGCCATCAAGTAACCATCAAACGTACGATGTAGTTGATATCAAAAGTACCGAAAGGATGTTAATCCATAGGATTCAGTCATTACCCAGCTATGATCATTTAATGATCCAAGGTTCTTTAGTCAATTGTGTTAGGAAATTCACAACCAGCTCTGCAACGCCTAAAGAGATAGAATTGTTTGGAAAACTATCCCTATGTGGTTCACTGAAACCTCTGTATTACGAAGTGAAAGAATAAAAGCGCAAGGACAGCGCTTTTTACTATTTATATCACTAAGAGGACTTGGAAAGGTTGCCTTTATTCGGATTAAATCGATTTCTAGGATTCTTACTCCTAGGTTTGTGCCCCCGAGCATTATCACCTGATTTTTGCCCATCGGCATGTTCACGTTTTTGCGGTGTATTACTTTTGGCCTTTTTAGGGCGTTTAGGCTTTTGAGCTCTAAGTGTAACTTCTGGAACGGGGTTAACTGGCTCAAACCCGTCTATTACTTTACGAGGTAAAATTTGCTGAATAAGATTCTGTACGTCCATTAACTGCTTAATGTCGTCAACAGTCACAAATGATATAGCGTGACCACTCATACCAGCTCGACCTGTCCTACCGATACGATGTACGTAGTCTTCAGCCACATGAGGAAGATCAAAATTGATTACCTGAGGGAGTTGATCAATATCTAATCCTCTTGCCGCAATATCAGTAGCAACAAGCACACGAATACTACCGTCTTTAAAATCAGCTAAAGCTTTGGTTCTCGCTCCTTGGCTTTTATTGCCGTGTATTGCTGCGGCAGTAATGTTCTTCGCGTTTAAATGCTTTGCTAATCGATTAGCACCATGCTTTGTGCGACTAAATACCAAAACTTGCTCTAGGTTTTCTTGCTGAATCAAGGAGCTTAACAAGTGATTCTTTTTGCTCTTATCCACAGTAATAATCGACTGTTCAACTGTTTTGGCCGCTGCATTTCGTGGTGTAACCGATATTTCAACCGGGTTACTGACGATGGTTTTAGCCAGTTCACGGATATCTTCGGAGAATGTGGCCGAGAATAATAAGTTTTGACGCTCCTTAGGCAAGCACTTCAGGATTTTCCGAATATCGTGGATGAAACCCATATCAAGCATGCGGTCAGCTTCATCTAACACTAACATTTCTATATGATTAAAACGCACAGCATTCTGCTGGTATAAATCTAATAAACGTCCAGGTGTTGCAACCAGCACGTCCGCACCACGACGTAATGCCATCATTTGCGGGTTTATCTTAACCCCTCCAAACACGACATATGATTTTAAAGGCAGGTTTTTTCCATACAGTGCAACACTTTCCCCTACTTGTGCAGCGAGTTCTCTGGTAGGTGTAAGGATCAAAGCCCGAACCTGATTATTTTGTGCTTTATTACCTTTGCTCAGCAACTCTAGTAGTGGCAAGGTAAAAGCAGCTGTTTTACCTGTTCCAGTTTGAGCTGCAGCCATAAGATCACCACCACCCAGTACAGCTGGCACCGCTTGCTCCTGAATTGGCGAAGGGGTTTTGTATCCTTGCTCATCAATAGCCTTAAGGATTGGATCAGATAAGCCTAAAGATGAAAAACTCATAGATATTGTCTCAGATAATTAAACGCTAAATTTAGGGGGCGTGAAGCCTACAGTAACTATCGATACCATGCAAATAACTCAGGATTAAAAATGTAGAACAAAACATATTTCGTACATAATACTCATTAGTGTAGATTTGAGTAGCTAGCCACTTCAGTTTATGGCGTAATGGTGAGGCGTTAGTCATAAATGCAGCATCGTAAGGTAAATTATGAATTCAAACTGTCTACAACATCCGTTATCAGCCTACAAAAACTCAGCTCAGCAAGTTTGGATATTGCTCATATCACTTGTATTCACCTCTCCAGTCTTTGCTCAAACATTAGTATCGACTCAATCTCAGGACAACTTTTTCAACGAAATTAAAGAATATTGCGGGAAAGCGTTTGAAGGTAAAGTCACTGTAGATAATTCAGCTAGCGGAAGTTTCGATGGTAAGAAACTCGTTATGCATGTAAGACAATGTTCCGACACACAAATTCACATCCCCTTTCATGTCGGTGACGATGCATCAAGAACATGGATAATCACGAAAACGGGCTCAGGGCTCTCACTAAAACACGATCACCGTAAAGAAGATGGCTCAGATGACCCCGTGACTATGTATGGTGGACACACAGTAGAAAACGGCTGGCCACAAGTACAATCCTTCCCTGTCGATGCATACTCCAAGGAGCTTTTCGTTAAGGTAGGTTTACCGCAATCGATAAGCAATACTTGGCAAATGTATATCTATCCGAAGAAATTCACCTATCGACTTGTGCGCCAAGGTCGTGACTTTACCGTCGAATTTGACTTAACCAAGAACATCGAATCACCAGCCGCACCTTGGGGGTATGAAGATTGATGATTTTGCATACATTAGGATTATAGATAGTCTTTATATCATCCATACTAAATAACCTCAGCTCTGGATAAGAAACGCCTGTAAACAAGCCATTTATGCCTCTACCTTCGTTGCATATCATGGATTTAGCGCCTTTATGACAAATCCGTCAGGGCATCATTTGGTGGAAACATCGCACTTCACAACCCCTGCCTTCTCTAAAACTGCTGCAAAACGATACAACAAAGATCAACAGCCCCTAATAACTTAGCAATCTATAATTAACCTTTCTATTATTGCATTCACGTCTATATCAAAATCAATCGGATTAACGGCTTTATCGATGGAGTCAGCTGCCTTATTCGAAGATAAATCGATTGTATGGGGCTCAACATGCCTTTTGTATTTTATGTTATAGAACGTCGTAACAATGGGCTTCATGGAATTTTCATAATTAGTTTTTATAACTATCGCCAACTTCTGGCTTTTCATAAGAACTACTGTGCCTATCGAAAAAAGGCCGATAGCTTGCACAAATTGATTAAGTAACTTTCCGTCATATTCTGACTTGCCGCTATCTTTGATGATCTTTAAAGCCTGTAATGACGTCATTCCTTTTTTGTATACCCTCTCCGCAGTGATAGCATCGAATACATCTGCAATACTGCTCATCCTGACGTATTGGTTTATCTGATGCTCTATCAAACCATAAGGATACCCGCTCCCGGAAAGCCGCTCATGATGTTGCAACGCTATCTGAACAGCTAAACCATCCATGCCAGATTGAGTGAGAATATCGGCTCCGTATGCAGTGTGCTTTTTTATCTCCTCAAACTCGTCACGAGTCAGTCTTCCGTCTTTAAGCAGCACTTCGTCAGGTACTTTGGCTTTACCTATGTCGTGAAGAATGCCAGCCAACGTTAGTTTACGGCCTATTTCTTTGCTAAAACCTAAATGTTTAGAAAAAATCGCCAGTAGTATCCCCACATTAATTGAATGTTCTAGTAAATAAGCATCCTTGTCCTGTAATTTGGTCATACAGAGCAATGCATCTTGGTTTCGACAAATTGAATCAAGAAACTCGCTTGCTACCTCTTCGTATTGCTTAATATCTAGTTGATCAGCCGATTGCAGTTTTTTGAAAGTTTTGTTTTGTATTTCACGTGCTCCAGAGTACATCTCACGTGCTCGTTTTATCTCACTCGTAAAAGTTGTTGTTGGTTCAACCCTTATAGCGTCAACATTGGTCTCAGCTAATGGTGCAAGGTTAAGTGCGTTCTCATTTTCAACGATTAACTGCTTTGATTTTGTCGTGTCTATTTCGATTTCTAATACTTTTAATTCTTTTAACCGTTCGATCCCGCTTTCATCCTTAATTAAACCTTGCGACTTCATTGTTGCAGATCCATTCGATTTTGTAACACGCGACACATACATACCCACTGATAACTCACTAACATCAATAATTTTCTTCATGGTTTTAGGTCGCATCTAAGGTTTATTGACATCCAATATTTCTCTTTATATTTTTAAAGGGCCACAACGCAATTGAATTAACTGTATGTAACCTTTCCAGCATATGCAAATGTAGCTCGGCTAATCTATCAATATAAAAGAGCGCTACAGCCGAACCTATTGATTGTTAGGGAGTAATGTGATCTACTTGTACACTAATGATTCAATTTTGCTGGATTTTGCCGACAAATTGCGTAATTACTATACCAAATCGTCATAAATGTAAGGGAAGTAATAGTTTTCGTTAAGCAAGCTATTACCATATGAAGGATTGGTATACAGATGAAATACTAAGAACGAGCTTTATGTACGAAAAAAAATTACGAGTTGAAAAGCTTGAGTTAGTTAAGCGTCTCATTCGTAAAAACGATTACAACCAATATGACAAAACCCACAGTGAATGCATCGAACTAGGGCTAAATGTTCGTAGGCCTGCACTCGATAAACTCGCTGATAAACTTGCTTTGCTCGATAAACAGTCTCCACCCAAACTTGATTTTGAAAAAAGCCCTGAGCATTTGGCTAAAACTGAAATAACTTTCGGTGATGAATACACTGAAAGGAATAAAGATTTTATTCAATTAGAAGAAGACCAAGTATCGCAGACGGCAAGTAAAACAAAAACTTATGAAAACTTTGAAGAAATGGAGCAGCGTCAAAGTGAAATAACTTTTGAATTAGGTACCTTAAAAATAAAAGAGCACGAATTACTGACAGAGTTATCTCAACTTAAACATAAAAATAGCCACTAGAATGCTCTTCTTTTTATCCTCAAGTTTGTATAAGTAAATCGATAAAAACAATTAGAATAAAACGTCAAAAACATTGTTCAAGATAAAGCCAATAAGGCTATTTTAAGGTTTATAAAGGTAAGATTAAGCTATTGAGCATTCTCTAGTAAACAACCTTAAATTTATCCCGAGGTAATGTTATTAAGATAGTCCTCTTTGTAAGGACGATTTATAAGCAGTAATAGCAGGTATCATACTGACAACTAGCGAACTCACTAGAATTAAAAGTACGAGTTCCAAGCTAATTACAGATAAAGTAGATGCTTGCAGATAAATACCATAATGCTCCAACACATAATCTTGGCCTACCCAAATAGTCAGTATCAATAAAGTAATCCCAAAAGCTAAACTTAGTAGAGTCATAAAAAGTGATTCTACAATAATCAATACGGCTATAAATCTAGGCCCAAAACCTATAGCTCTTAAAATAGCCAATTCTTTCACTCGTTGCTGCATACTAGCCAATAACATAGTACATAAGCCTACTAGAGAAGACACCAATACTAACCAGCCGATAATAGTTAGAAGAGTTTCTAATGAACCCACTATCTTCCAAAGTTCACTTAGCGCTACCCCTGGTAAAATAGCTACCAAAGCTTCGTTTTTATACTGGTTAACACTTTGAATCAGTTGTAAAGAAGCAATACGGGAAGTCAATCCTAAAAATACGGCAGAAACAACTAAAGGTTCCTTATGTTCGGCTTGCATATGCTGGTTTTCATTATGCGCCTCAGCTAACCCCTCCAACGATACATGTACCGTTTGATCGATAGGCGTGCCCGTTGGAGCTAAAATACCTACGACATTAAATGCATGCTGATCATGTTTTTTGAAACTCGTATTCCCAACACCATGCGACAACACAATCTCTGTATCTAGGCTATATCCGAGATCGTTTGCGACGTTAGCACCTAATACAACCTGATCATCTGCTGAAAATGCTACCCCCTGTGCTAACTTCAAAGGTAGCTTCTTGCCATATTTAAAATACTCAAAATAGTCGACTGATGTACCAATAACGCGATAACCACTATGTGAATCACCAAGTGCAATGGGAATAGACCAACTCACTTTAGGGTTACGATCAATATCAAGATAACTCTCCCAAGACATGCTGTTCGTTGGGTTACCTATACGAAATACTGAGTAAAGCAACAGGTTTAGCTGTCCCGTGCGAGGCCCAACGATCAAATCTACACCTGATACAGAGCGTGTAAAGCTTGATTTTGCTTGTTGACGAAGAGTATCAACACTAAAAAGTACAAAAGCACTGGCAGAGATAGACATTATAGTCAGAAAAACAGTGGCCTTGCGGCTCAACAAGCTTTTCCAAGCTAACTTAAGCAGCATATATTTCTCGCTTAGATCTATTCAAATCAGCTAAATCGTAACTTTGATCAAAGTATGACATTAACGCTCTATCATGGCTGACGAAGATAAGCGTTGACGCATTTTCCTCACATAGTTCAATGAGTAAGTTCATAAAAGCGTCTCGGCTATCAGAGTCTAAAGAAGACGTCGGCTCATCAGCAATAATGATTTCTGGTGTGTTGATCAAGGCACGTATAATAGCTACTTTTTGTCTTTGCCCAATGCTAAGTTCAGTTGCAGTGCGGTTTAACAATTGCGTGGATAGCTTAAGTCGCTCCATAAGTACTGTAATTCGCTCTGACCTTAATACTCCCTTTGTAGAGCGTGTGACATGATTGGCCAAGTTAAGGTTGTCTAAGATCGAAAGGTAAGGGATAAGGTTAAATTGTTGAAAAACCATCCCAAGGTGAACAGCTCTAAACTTATCGCGTTTTCGTTGACTCAATGTGTTGAACGATTGCCCCAGAAGCTTAAGTTCCCCCTGTTTAACGGGTAACACACCACTGATCAAATTCAATAAGGTACTTTTGCCACTACCTGACGCACCATGTAGAAAAACATGTTCTGCATTTTTAACACGCCAAAATGGAATATCAAGCAATGGGGTTTTCACCTGATTACTATAGTCAAACTTAAGCTCGTTAATTTCTATAGCGAAGTCTGTTTTTACTGATGGTTCTGAAGGCAGAATAACAAGTACCTTTGCTACCGATTAAAATGGCTCAATATAATAACAAAAACCACCCTGCTTGGGGTGGTTTCTTGAAACTTCAGTCTATCCCGCTATGCATTATTCGTAATGCCTCTCGCGTTTTGTCTCAATACAATCAATATAACCATGCCAGGTTGCATAACCAATCAGTGGCATCAAAAATACAAAGCTCACAAAGTAGGTAAAAAAGCCAATAACGACACTCAGTGCAATAATCCCAGCCCACATCATCATGGGGAGTTTGTTAGACCAAACCGCATTCATACTGGTTAAGACAGCAGTCGCTAAATCAACTCTGCGCTCCATTAAAATAGGTTGAGTAAATGCACTAATAAAAAATACCAATAAAGTAAAGCCTGCACCTACAATGCTCCCAACAGCTAGAAAAGGAAGTAGGTTAGATAAGTTCTCTTCTAAATAAGGTGGGTATAAAGCATGAATCAAAGAGGCTACGCGTAACCAAAATATCATTAATACCAATAACAATATGCCAAAACCCCATTCATTAACTGCATTACGCTGAATAGCTTTGATGCTATGCCATATACTGGGTTTATGTCCTTTCTCCAATTCCCAGCTCAAATCATATAACCCAGCGGCGAGAAAAGGCCCAATAAGCATGAAACATACAATCGCTGGCATAATAACGAGGTGCCATCCTGTCAATTGCACTAAATAAGTAATAAACCATGGAATTGCGGCGAATATAATGCCGTAAAATATCGTCAACAATGGAGCTCTACTCAGATCTTTAAGTCCAAGAGATAACCAATGGAATGGATCTCTAATTTCGAGTTTTTTACAAGGAATAACGCGTGCGATACCACTGTCAATAATGGCATTATGTTGCTCTTCTTTGAACGATTCGGACATAAATTCTCCTTGGTTGATATACAACGTCTTATTTAGATCTGTTGCATTCATACAACAAAATCAACTGCACTTACATAGAGTATAAACAAAGAATCTAACATTGCTTAAAATTAGCGCATACCTATACGATGAAAGTTAAATCCATTCCATCGCAATAGAGGGTACAACACTCTGACATAAAGTATTTGATTGAAATCAAGTTCAGGTTTTATAACACTCTATGGTTGGGTTGTCTTATAGGTTGCCAATGAATGGCACTGTTGAAGAAATTGGATAATAGCCCGTTTAAGTCAGCAAAGGTTGTCACATCTTTGCTGTCTGAAGACAAACACCCCCAAACAAACTTATGACAATTATTATTGATAAGATGATATTCGCTGTATTCGTAAATCCTCGCTATCGCTTTTTCAGTGGCGCCTGGAGCCACTAACGGACGATACTGAGCATCACAAGCGACAAAAGCCATCTCCCCACTTCGATCACCGAGAAAGCGCTCATGGGATACACTCTTAATCAAGCCACTGCCATGCAGCTCGATAATGCTATCTTCAACCCAAATCCCCGTATGATCAAAGAACTCATAAACGCCACAACAAACAATGGCACCATCCACAGGCTTCACGCTAACATCGCTTTCTCCCGGAAAGTGCTGAACTTCACCTTGAGATTTTTGAGAATTTTCTGATAATTTATTCGCTGCATATAGGGCTGTTAATCCAGCACCCAACCAAACTAAAGGTAATGGCATAGTATTTCCTCCGTACAACTTTTATAACGTGTGGGTCAAAAACTGCAAATAAATGATTGTAAGTCGATGTAAACATGGTGCTTTGGCGTTAATATGACAACCATTGATAAAGCAATAGGCTGGTTAAATAAAATAAATGAAACGCGTAGGAAAGTCTCGTAAGCTCGACAAAGTCTGGTACGAAATTAGAGGCCCAATTTTAGCTGAAGCTAAAAAGATGGAAGAGGAAGGACATAGGATCCTCAAATTAAATATTGGGAACCCTGCTCCTTTTGGCTTCGAAGCACCCGACGACATCCTAAAAGACGTTATCCATAACTTACCTGAATCACAAGGCTATTCAGATGCTATGGGCATATACCCTGCCCGTGTCGCTGTTATGCAGTATTACCAACAGAAAGGGATTAAGAATATCGCTGTAGACGATATTTTAATTGGTAATGGTGTCAGTGAGCTCATTACTATGGCCATGCTAGGGTTATTAGATCCCGAAGACGAAGTCTTATTACCAAGCCCAGATTATCCACTGTGGACCGCAGCAGTTTCATTAGCTTCGGGGACCCCCATTCATTACAACTGTGACGAAGATAATGGATGGTTTCCAAGTATTGAAGATATTAAGCGAAAAATATCACCCAGCACTAAAGCTATAGTATTGATCAACCCGAATAATCCAACTGGCGCTGTCTACAGTAAAGCCTTACTACTTGAAATTATTGCGTTAGCTCGTGAACACAAACTTGTCATATTTAGTGATGAAATATATGACAAGATTTTATACGACGATGCGGAACATCATTGTATCGCTTCTCTTGCCGATGATTTGTTTTTCGTCACCTTTAGCGGCCTTTCGAAAAATTACCGTGTCGCTGGTTTTAGAGCCGGTTGGCTGGTGGTTAGTGGAAATAAGACTCTCGCAACAGAATACATCTCTGGCTTAAATATGCTAGCCTCTATGCGAATGTGTGCAAATTCACCCTGCCAACACGCTATACAGACTGCGTTAGGTGGATACCAAAGTATTAATGATTTGATCTGTGAAGGCGGAAGGCTTCGCAAGCAACGCGATATCACCTACAGGATGATCAATGAAATCCCTGGCCTTAGTTGCGAGAAACCAATTGGTGCTATGTATGCTTTTATCAAAGTAGATCGTGACAAATTTAATATTCAAGACGATGAAAAAATGGTGTTAGACCTATTACGTTGCGAGAAAATCCTCGTAGCACATGGCAGCGCCTTTAATTTTGATGGTTGTCACTTTCGTTTAGTCTTTTTACCCCATGAAGGCGAGTTAAAAAAAGCGATAACAAGCATAGCTCAATTCTTCTCTAACTATCAGCAGGTATTATGAATCAACCACAAAGTAGTCATTTTTTTGCGCACCTTTCTCGTATGAAACTCATATCACGTTGGCCTTTGATGCGGAATGTGTATCAAGAAAATGTGCAAGAACACAGCTTGCAAGTCGCCATGGTTGCTCATGCATTAGCACTGATAAAGAACGAATTTTTTGATGGCGATATTGATCCCAATAGAGTCGCAACTTTAGCGTTGTTCCATGACGTATCTGAAGTCCTGACAGGAGATTTACCAACACCAGTGAAGTACTTCAATCCTGCTATACAACATGAATATAAAAAGATTGAGAAAATCGCAGAGCAAAAACTCATTGATATGGCCCCACCTCCTTTTCACAAGCATTATGCCGACTTAATCAAGCAACAAAACCATAGTGATGAAGAAAAATTTATCGTCAAAGCTGCTGATGTTTTATGTGCCTATCTTAAAACACTTGAGGAGCTTTCTGCAGGGAATCAAGAGTTTAAGCTAGCCAAAAAACGATTAGACAATATACTTAAAGATTATCATTCAGACGAAGTGGATTACTTTTTAAAAGCCTACGCACCAAGCTTTAATCTTAGCCTAGATGAGATTACACAAGAGGAAAATGGCTAATGACTATATGGACTGAACGTCCAGACGAAAAGAACATCAGCCGTGTTGGTGATCACCGTTCTCCTTTTCAACGTGATAAAGCACGCATATTGCACTCAGCGGCATTCAGGCGGTTACAGGCTAAAACACAAGTACTTGGTGTAGGCATGAGCGACTTTCATCGAACGCGCCTAACGCATTCGTTGGAAGCTTCACAAATAGGACAAGGCATTAGTGCTCAACTGCGGCAAAAACACCCCGAACTTGCCCAGCAACTTGAGCTAGACGATTTCCTTATCGAAGCACTGTGTTTAGCTCACGATATAGGTCACCCACCCTTTGGACATGGTGGTGAGATTGCGTTGCATTACAAAATGGCTAAACATGGTGGCTTTGAAGGTAATGGGCAAACATTTCGTATTGTCAGCAAGCTCGAACCTTACACTCAAGACTTCGGGATGAATTTGTCTAGACGATCAATATTGGGTCTGGTGAAATACCCGAACACCATAGATAGGCTTACTAACACTTATCCTGCTATAGAACCTAGTCATAGAAAAGTTAAGGCAAGTGACTGGCACCCTCCTAAAGGACTCTATTTGGATGACATTGATCGATTTGATTGGCTGTTAACGCCACTGAGCAATAACGACAAAGCCCTATTCTGTTCCTATAGTCAAAGCAATGAGGATAAGCATCATAAAACCCGTTTTAAGTCATTTGATTGTTCTATTATGGAGCTTGCGGACGATATCGCTTACAGCATACATGATCTGGAAGATGCAATAGTAATGGGCATTGTGAGGCAAGAATCATTTTATCAGCAAGTTGCCCAACCCATCATGAATGACTACGGGTCTTTACTAAGCCCAATCATAGAGAAGCTGACGTCACAATTATTCAGTGATCAACACCATAAACGTAAAGACGCTATTGGTGCGTTGGTTAATGCTTTCATCACTAGTATCTATATTGATGTGACTGACGAAAGTTTCGATTCAGAACTACTCAAATACAATGCGATGCTACCTAGCACCATGGGTAAAGCATTGCGTTATTTTAAACGGTTTGTTTTTAAGAATGTCATCAGTAAGCCTGAAATACAGTTGTTGGAATACAAAGGGCAACAATTGGTTATGGAGTTATTCGATGTCTTTTCGTCAGACCCTGAGCGACTATTACCAGATAATACTAAAATGCGGTGGTTAAAAGCAGAAGAGTCAGGCCGGGGTGTTCGGGTGATAGCAGACTACATTTCTGGTATGACTGATGAATTTGCCGCTAAACTATATAATAACTTATTCTTGCCGAAGTCATCCGGAGTATCTCCAAGATAGCATTAAAGTTTACCTTTCATGTGCAGATGACTTATACGGCACCGTGTAAAAGAGCGACATTGATAATGATAACTAAAGAGCTGATTGATGATGAACCAGAATTGGTTCTTGAAGATGAACAGGGTATCGAGTTGTCAGTTAATCATATTGATGACGTCGAACTATCAAGTGATGATCATGGCTTACCTGATTTAGAAACGCTAGCGGCCATTGCAACGGTTGAACCTTCGATAGATATTCCTGATCTGAGTTTTGAATCAGAACATGAACAGACTCGTCTAGCTTGTGAATTGGAAGATACAGGGACTGAATTGACATTCAACTCATCAATCACAATAGAAGACAGCTCACACCATGAGGAAACAAATCAAGACGATTTAATCGAGGAGAACGAAAAAGCACAAAGCCAAGTTGATGCATCAAATCAGACAGAAAGTTCATTATCAGAACAGAAGGATGGCGATCTTGATTCCTTATCAATAAACAACATTACCTTAGCTTCTTCCAACGAAGCACTGATACAACAAAAGCATGACCACAAAACAATCTCAGTGCTCCCTACAGATAATACACGATTAGCATTGCTAGAGTCAGCTCAGCTCGCGCTTAATGAACAGCTCAATGATTTGATCACTTTGATGAAAAAAGAGCATGAACCTAGTGCATCGCCAACACAATCGCCTTCAAAACAATTTACCACAGCTATTTACTACGCAAAACACGAAAACAATTACTATTTAGCAGCAAAGTGGTTTAGAAAAGCTGCGCTTCGAGGTCATGCAAAAGCACAATTCTATTTAGGCATGTTATTTTGCAAGGGCGATGGTGTACCGCGTAGCTTATTCCATGCTTATTCATGGTTTAGTTTGGCTGCCTGTCAACATGTCGAGGAAGCCATACAAGCACGAAAAAAACTGGAACCCTCATTAACCAGTAAAGAAATTCAACAATCCCTAAAACTAGCAGCAGATCGTTTTGATCAAATAGCTGAGCTTAACTAAAACACGTTAGTCGCTAAATATTTATTTGCACTTGTTCGTTATTCGTTATGAAAACGTGAAGCAATTTAGTACCAAACTACTAGAATTCGTATATTAAAATAGTTTAAGTACAGGTACTTTGATGATAATTAGAAGTAAATCTGCAAACGATTTAACTGAAAATCATGTAACCAACGAAAGTGTTTATCAAGATCGCCGACAAATCCTAAAAAAAATGGGATTCATAGGCGCTGGCGCATTACTCTCGCAATCAGCTAATGCACAATTTAGTTTTTTCGGTAGTGATGATGAGGAAAAGGTTTTTCAACAAAGAGTAATTGAGCACACTAAATCTGCGATGTACTCAACGGACGAAAAACTAACTCCTGAGTTAAAAGTGACTTCACACAATAATTTTTATGAGTTTGGAACAGGGAAATCTGATCCATCTTCGAATGCACAAGATTTTAAAGTTGATCCGTGGAAGCTTACTATAGAAGGTTTAGTGGAAACGCCTGTTGAAATTGGCTACGAAGACCTTTACTCGATGTTTGACTTGGAAGAACGTATTTATAGATTACGCTGTGTAGAGGCGTGGTCAATGGTCATTCCATGGATTGGGTTTCCATTAGCTAAATTACTCGCTAAAGCAAAACCTCTCAATAGCGCGAAGTATGTTGCTTTTGAGACACTTTATGATCCGAAACAAATGCCAGGACAAAAAAGCCGTTTTGTCGGTGGTGGTGTTCAATACCCTTATGTTGAAGGTTTAACTGTAAAAGAAGCAACAAACCCGCTGACTTTACTGTCAGTAGGCCTTTATGGAAAGACATTACCACCTCAAAATGGGGCACCTGTCCGTTTGGTTGTGCCATGGAAATATGGCTTTAAGAGTATCAAGTCTATTGTACGTATTCGTTTAACTAATACTGAGCCTCCGACAACTTGGAAACGTTTGGCTGCAAATGAATATGGTTTTTACGCAAACGTAAACCCTGCTGTTTCACATCCTCGATGGAGTCAAGCGAGAGAGCGTCGTATAACAACAGGCGGCATACTCGATAGAAACAGGATCGAAACACTTCCATTTAATGGGTACGGCGAACATGTTGCTGACATGTACAAAGGCCTAGATTTGAGGAAATTCTATTAGGTCTTAACAACCTAACAATTGAACATATCTTATACTAGACCGAGATTAACATATTGAAATTTATTATGTTTTTTTCGGTCTTTTACTATCTAACACCAACGGTTTTAATACTTAAATCAGCAAAACTCGATTTGTATAACTACTGGAACTTGTCAAAAGTAATAGGTAAAAATTAATTAACGTTATGAGACTCAATGCCAAGCACATCTTGTTGACGAAAGTTATTATTCATATTGCAGCTATTACGCCTGCAATTTTAACCTATTTGCAAGCAGTAAACGATCAACTAGGTGGTGATCCAGTCAAAGCTATTATCCACTTTACAGGGTTAGGAGCCGTTAAACTTCTATTGATATCTCTCACTATCTCACCTCTTGCTAAGCGCTTTAAGCAAGGTCAATTGATCAATCTAAGACGATTACTTGGCCTCTATGCTTACTTTTATGCTTCATTACACCTTGTAAGCTATCTCTTATTTGAGCTGCAACTTGAATGGGAGGTGTTTATTGACGAAATTATAAAACGCCCTTACATCACTGTTGGCATGGTTGCTTTCCTTATCTTAACTTTGTTGACACTAACTTCTACCAAAAACGTACAACGAAAAATGAAACAAGCTTGGCAAAGACTACATAACTGGGTCTACTTTGCGGT
The DNA here is from genome assembly GCA_964625615.1 of uncultured Pseudoalteromonadaceae bacterium. Taxonomy (GTDB): domain Bacteria; phylum Pseudomonadota; class Gammaproteobacteria; order Enterobacterales; family Alteromonadaceae; genus M269. Next base: position 25,677 of record CAZVDU010000009.1, read on the forward strand.
GTTTCTTGCGGTAATACACTTTTACTGGTCAGTGAAGTCGGTGACTTTAGAACCAATTATATACATCGTTCTAGCTCTTATATTACTTGGGTTTAGGCGAGAAAAACTAATGTTATCTTTAAGACGAAGAAGAATAAAAAATCAACAATTGAGTAAAAATTAGTTGCAAATGTTTTTTCTATTAACTACTGTATACAAATACACTGTATATTTAATCAGTTATTAAGGGTTTATTATGTCTTCTACACATTCGGTAAGCAGCTCACTCAAGAATCAAAGTCTTGTTTCGCGAGACTTGTCAGATACGGATGATCTAAATCCGTTGTTTAAAGTTGCGGCTCAGAATAAACGTTGGACATATTTGATATCTAATAGTATTGACTTTAAACGTAAGCAATGCCCAGCTATTCACCTGTCAAAGCCCGATGATGATATGGTCGGTATATGGTTAGAGAAGCTATTGATGGCTGGTCAAGCAGGTATAATTATTGTCGAAAATCTTGAGCTCGACGAAATAACTCAGTGTAGAATTCAAAAGCTTTGCGATGAAAAGCAAGCTATCGTTGTTAATGTAAAAGTGAAAAGCGCACACTACGGCAATTTAGTTTTTGGTCCTTGGTAATCATAAAGGATACTATTCTTTGTAAATCCAATCACATTGGAAGTTAACATTGAATTGTTATTGCGGTAGCCAAAAAGCATTTAGGGATTGCTGTTTACCTTTCATTAAGAGAGACGACATACCTAAAACACCTGAACAACTTATGCGTTCCAGATATAGTGCATATTGTACTGAAGATTATCAATATATCTTGGACACTTACGGAAGCTTGCAGAGAAAAGAATTAAGTACCCAAGATCTCGAAAGCTCCGCAAAAGGCACTCAATGGACGGCACTATCAGTGTGTTCTGCGTCAATAGATAATAATATAGGATATGTTGAATTCAGAGCATATTATCGTATTGGAGCCTCGTTTTTTGTATTACACGAAGCATCGAAATTTATCAAAGAAAGCAATCGATGGTTTTATACCACAGGCGATATTCAGCCTGGTTCAGGTAAATTAGATGTTCAGCGTAATGCTCCCTGCCCCTGTCTTAGCCAGCTCAAGTACAAGCGTTGTTGTGGAAAGTAGCTTGATCAATGCGTTCTAAATTTATCTTTTTGTTTATTCAAACAATTTATGAGATGGTATCTCATATTAATAATGAACTAAATTGAGATATATCTCCATGGGAGATTACCAAAAAGAAAGTCAATTGCTTTTATTAGCGGAGTTTTTTAGAAAAAATCCAGGAGTGACTCTCTCTATTGCTTATATGCTACTCACGCTTTGCGGTATTTATTATAGCTTGAGTTTCTACGAGCAGTTCAATATCGCTATACTCAAATTAGCAAATATGTCAGATTTAATGATTATTGGTATCAGTGATCCTGCAGCTATTCTTTTATTCTGTGGCGGACTTTTAATCGCATATGTTGCAGATTTTTTCAGCAGACTTAGTTATGAAACTAAAATACGATGGCAGAAAAAACCGAGAAGTGTGAAACGGTTTTTGGTACTTATAGTGGTGTACGCGCCAAGAACAAGAGCGACCGCTATGTTCTTCTTCTTGCTAATATTCGTACTTTACTCCTACATATTTGTCTTTTTGTATGCAGAATGGAAAAGTGAGCAAGTAAAATTAGGCAAAGGGCAGCATATTGCGATATCGATAGAAGATGATAAACAAGAGCGCAAGGCTATTTTGTTGGGCACAACGACCAATTTCGTTGTGACATATGATCAGAAAAAAAAGCAATCAACAGTATACCCTATTGAGAAAGTTAAAATGATTCAGCCCATAATTGATGATGAAGTAAGCAATTGAGATATTTAATCTTGTTGATGTTGCTCAGTAAGTCACTATTGCTTTATGCAAAGCCTGTCACAATAGTAATTTCTGATTTTCTACCAATGATTGATTTATCTGACGAAAACTATGGTATTCATGGTGAGCTTGTACTTAACGCCCTCAAAAAAGCTAAACAACCATTCGAGATCCAAGTTTATTCATGGACTAAGATTAAGCAAATGCTGGACACACAAGACGTTTGCTCATTTGGTTGGGTAAAGAACGAGGAAAGGCAAGAACAATGGCAATACTCCCTACCTTACCATGCTGACATCTCTTATCTATGGGGTAGAAAAGATGTAGAAATTAAGTTAAACACATTAGAAGATGCTTTGAATTATCGTATAGGCGTTACACGCGGTTTTAGTTATGGCCAACAGTTGGACGATTTAATAAGCCGTATAGAGACTGACGAAAGTTTTGACGACACAGTAAATCTCAGAAAGTTGTTAGCGAAACGCATCGACTTATTTCCAGCGCAAGGCATCATAACAAATCACATTCTGACAAACAGATTTGCTGATAGAGTTGACCAGCTAGAGCCTAAGTTTGAAATCAATAGATTAAGTCATCATTTTGTTTGCAATATTCGTAGCCAATTGGGTAGAGAAGTCATACAAAAAATAAACCCTTTTTTTCCTAATATCGAAGGCAATAATCTTGGTCACTAAGATTAATAGTCTTTAAACTTCACTTAGTGTATTTAGGATATCGTAGAGTTGTGTTGGATCTGTCTGTACTGGATCATCAATCTGAAGTTCAAGTTTTCGCTGAGTTTGATAAGAAGTATTGATTTTGACTTCATCATCTATCCTATAACGATCATTATGCATTGAGAGTGGTGGCGGAAACAAGCAGGACCACAGTTTAGCGTTAGTCAGATCATTATTACCAATACTATGACTTAAAAGGCTTTGTTGTTGCCAATGGTGAGATTCTGTCAGTAAATCTGGTGAGCGATAATGGTTAAGTTGACTAACATCGCCTTCATAGTGCTCATGTTTATTCTCTTTAACAAATAAGCTGCGATCGAGAGCATTCTGTTGCAACATAGCCAACAGCAGACCAAAATTCTTATTTTGATCGTGTGAAACTGCTTTATTGAGTGCACCTGAAAATTCGATATCAGTCGAAATTCTCTGGCTGTTATCAACATTATCAACCACTTGGCTTTTTGATCATCCATATAAACGCTGCTTTATATGACTTTATCGGCAAAAAATAAAATAGGTATAGCTATTATTTGGATTTTCCTAATGCAGCTGCCATTGAGCCAATCACAACTAACCCTCCTCCGATATAGGATAGTAGATTGATGTTGCTAGATTCAAAATAACTCGGCAAATAATACGTCGCAATCTCAACACTTATGAAAGTAAAAAGAGGCGCTAAGGTTATTACAGCACTTACTTTTGAAGCTTGCCAAACACTAAGAGCTTCTGCAAATGCACCGTAGCCGAAAACTGTATTCAAACAACATAATATCAATGCAATAAAAGCGAGCATATTCATATTCATAACGAGCTCTATACTAGTAAAAGGCAACAGAACAACCACTCCTATCCCGTAGATATAGAGCGTTAGCTGTTTAGGAGTAAACTGCTTTAATAAAACTTTTTGTGCCAATGCATAAGCAACCCACGCCCCTGCCGCTGCTAAAACTAGGATAATGCCCAAAGTGTAGTCGCCTACCTTGCCAAGTAGCACTTCTATTTTATCGTTGAAAAATAGCAATAAACCCGCCAAAAGAACTCCGCTACCTATTTTTTCAATCATACTCAATCGTTCTTTAAAAAGAATGATCCCACTTAACATCAATAAGAATGGTGCTAACTGAATGAGCACTTGTGCTGTTTCTGGGTTTATCTTCTCAAGACCTTTTACATAGCTTACATAGTTGAAGGACAGTCCTAAACCAGCAGCAAGTAATAAACCGTAATGCGTGCGACTCAATTGTTTTAACGAAGGTAAGGCTCTTTTTTTATATAACAGTAAAAAAACGATCAATGATGACACAGCAAATCGATACCAAGTAATCGTAATTGCATCCATTGCCACCAGACTTAATTTAAGTGTAATGGGTAACACACCCCATAGAAATGCTGTTAACAGCGACAAGGAAAAACCATACCAATGGTTATGACTTGGTGCCATGCGTGATACCTACTGTGAATGTTTAATGAGGGTTTTTGAAATAATACTAAATTAAATGAAGAGCAGAGCGTGCTCTCTTTGCAGGAAAAGTATACAGCAAAGATCTGTATACTAAAACATTATTGATGGATCATTTCCTTTACCCGATCTCTATAACTTCGGCTGACTCTAAGCTCTTCACCATTACTCAGAGAGACATGATATTCACCACTAATATGGCTTATAAGCTTTACAACATATCTTATATTAACAATGGCCGAACGGTGTACTCGAACAAATTGTTTGGGGTCTAATTGTTCTTCGAGTTCTTTCATAGTTTTACGCATAATGTGTGTTCCATCATTAGTATGAACGCACATATAATCACCGGCTGCATCAATCCATTGTATTTCAGCAACAGGTACTCGTGTCACCTCAGAGCCATCTTTAATCGCCAATATATCGGCGTAGTGTTTTTGATTGGTAGTAATCGCTTCATTTTCTGCAAGCTTGCGCAGTACCTCTTCACAGTCATCCCCCGTAAATTCTGCAATAAGCTCTACAAGCTTTGATTTGTGTTCTGATTCAACATGTAACTCCGAATACTGCCTAACTTTAATCAGAGCCTCCTCTAGTCTCTGTCCATCAACAGGTTTCAGAACGTAATCAAGCGCATGAATTTCAAATGCTTTGATAGCAAAAGAGTCATACGCTGTGACAAAAACTACTAAAGGCAAGGGAATATTAAGCTCTTTACACCTGTTAATAACCTGAAACCCATTCAAGCCTGGCATCTGGATATCTAAAAACACCAAGTCGGGTTTTTTCTCTTGAATAAGTTCAACAGCTTGAAGACCATTGTGCCCCTCACCGATAAGCTCGATATCATCAAATCCAGCGAGTCTAAGTCCTAATCCTTTTCGTGCAAGTGGTTCATCATCAACAATAATAGCTCTAATCTTTTTAGTCATCTTCTGTCACTTCAAACGGAATGCGAATACTAACTTTCAAGCCTGTTGGCTGGTTGTTAGCAACGACAAATGAATAGTCGTTATGATACAACGCATTAAGCCTTTCTTGAATATTAGGTAATCCTACACCATTTTGGCGCTTAAGTTGTCCATGTTTCACTTCTGCACCAGGACCATTGTCAGTAACTTCAAGCAGTAAATCTCGTCCAAAGTGTTTTGCACTAATAATTATATGCCCGCCTTGCTCTAATTTAGAGATAGCATATTTAATAGAATTTTCAATCAACGGCTGAAGAATAAGGCTTGGTACTAACGCGTTTTGGACCTCTTCATTGACATCCCAATCTACCGTTAAACGTTCGTCAAATCGAACTTTTTCAATTTGCAAATACAAATCAATCGCTTGAATTTCTTGCCTAAGCGCTACTTTTTTAATTGGATCGTTGTCTAATGAATAACGTAAAAAATCACTTAAGCGACTGACCATAGCATCCGCTGTTTTATTGTCTTTCATCAAAATTAATGTAGAGATTGCATTTAATGTGTTGAACAAGAAATGAGGGTTTAACTGATAGCGTAGCATCTTCAAGTGAGCTTGATGTGCCATAGTTGTGGCTCTTAATGCATTTTGCTTTTCTTTTTGCAGCACACTTGAATAACGAACACCGAAGTATAAGCCACTCCAACAGACAATCATGACGAACGAATCTAAAGTGCCTCTAAAATACATCAGCCACTCATCCGGACGAAAACCGTGCCTATATATTTCCCAGTTGTTGAGGTTTCGAATAACCGCCCACATCAAAGAAACAAGGTAAGAAGAAAGTCCCACCCAAATAAGGGTTTGTAGAGGTTTTAACTCCCAAATTCTCCGATAGACATAACGCAATGGAATGGTGAGTATCCAGCCCGCATAAGAATTAAGGAGAATGACAAACAGCCAGATGCCTCGTCTTTCATCTAGAAACGAACCTAAGTAATAGACTAAGCCAAAACCGAGCCACCCTCCAGTGTGCAACATCCAGAATAAGCGCTCTTTTTCAACAATCAATTTTTGCCAGTTAATCAAGCTAGCAACCCTCTTACAATAAGACTCATTATCTATTTTACGTTACGAAGGAGATAGGACATGGTCGATGAGCGTCACAATTGAGTCATCTACCGCAACTTATGCTACTAGTAGGGTATCTTTAGCCTTTTAAGCCAGTGACCCCACCACCACGCAGGGCCAACTAGCAAGAATTGAACATCTTTTAAAAACGAAGGTTTCTTACCTTCGATATGATGTCCGACAAACTGAAGGATCCACATCAAAACAAATATAACGAGTGAAAATTTCCAAACACTGACAAGTTCTGATGCATGTATAACATCAATACCCAAGAATACACCAATTGTTAATAATGTCATCGCTGCCCCAATAGGCCCCGACAGCTTGAAGTAATACCATATGACAGGAATCGCAGAAATATGTGCCAAAGTAACATTAAAGTTTGCGATAAACTCCGGTACAGGGATAGACCAAACCAGTCCAAAGATGACAAAGTAAATTGATGGTACAGCTATCGCATGTATCATGATATTAGTTTTATTTTGATGGCTTTCGCCATACTGCTCTAATAATTCATCTACTCGTCTCATGAAACTTTATATCCTCTTATTATTCGTAAGCAATCTGTAGCTCTTGCAATAGGTTTTCCATTACCTCAGCAGATTTAACAAATTTAATACCAAAGTAAACTAAACCGTCTTCCGAACGCTGATTCTTTAATTCACCTTCGATATCAACTTCGGATTGATCTGGTGCTTTCACACGAATGATAATGATGTCATTTGTATTAAGCTTTTTCTTCAATCGATCTTTTTTCATACCGATTCGACAACCACTTGACGACAAATCCATAATCAGTGCATCACCAACCACTCCTAGATCTTCTGAACTCAGTAACTTTGTCGCTATACGTATCTGTTGTCTCTGTTCTGCTCGTAAGTCCATATTCTGGATAGCAAGAGGGAACGATAGAAATACCAAATTAGCAGGCTTTGATAACATGAAGGTGACTTTACTTTTGAAAGCAATAACTTCACCCGTTTCTTCTTCGAGTATATAACGAATAATGACGGAATTATCAACGTATATACCATCTCCGACATTGCCCCACTTAGACTCATCAGGGAACTTAATAATTACACTGCGAAGGATGTCCATACCGACAAACTCTGTCTTTACTCTGCGCGTGCTGCTTGAGGTTTTAAATTGCACATCAATCAGCATCCCAGGACGCATAGATTGCAACTTCTTTAAATCAGCTTTTGTTAATCCCACTTTTTCCTTCAGGATCGCCATTTTGTGTTGTTCTCCTAAAGGTATATGACTTGACCATTAGCGTTAAATCTACCTGTGTATTGGTCTAAACTCAATAAAATCAGTCGCTTTGTATAAAGATTAGTTGAAAATAATTATACCAACAATGTAAAAATCATACTGTTCAGTGAAGTGCGACATTAATCTTTTTACAGCTTGGTATAATCGTAATAACATCATTCGCAACTACCAAATCATGTCAATATCATAAGGTATCTATGAATACAAAATCATCCCTCATTCATTATGACTTGAGTATACAATCTTTATCAGGTCACTTATTTGATATTACTTTGATTATTAACTGTCCCTCAAGTACTGGGCATATCTTATCAATGGCATCATGGATACCGGGTAGCTATATGATCCGGGACTTTGCCAAAAACATTGTTACGATGAATGCCAAGGACTCTTCCAATAAATCAATTAAGATACAAAAATTAGATAAGCAAAAGTGGCAACTTGAACCCAATCAAAGTTCTGTAGAAATCAATTATCAAATATACGCGTTCGATCTGTCTATACGAAGTGCATATATCTGTGATGAATATGCGTTTTTTAATGGTACTAGTCTATTTTTCAAAATAGATGGTTTAGAGGAAGCACCTTGCACCGTCGAGTTAGTTAAGCCAACTATCAAAGAAACACTGAATTGGCGAGTAGCAACATCCTTAGCATGTGCCCAAGAAACGCTATGGACCTTTGGTCAATATTGTGCAGACAGTTACCTAGAACTTATCGATCACCCTGTATTAATTGGGGAATTTGATGAGTGTCATTTTGGAGCTGCAGATACTGAGTTTTCCTTAGTTTTAGCAGGTGGTCATATGGCAGATACAAGCAGGATTACATGCGATCTAGAGAAAATATGTCAACATCATGTTGATTTCTTCGAAGCGCCATCTCCCGTATCACGCTATCTCTTTATCACATTGCTTTGTGATTCAGGTTTTGGTGGGCTTGAGCATATTAGCTCAACCGCCCTTTTATACCCTAGATTTGACCTACCTCGGCTGGACCAGTCAAATGATATGCCAGACGGCTACCGCACTTTCTTAAGCTTGTGCAGTCACGAGTTTTTCCACACATGGTTGGTAAAGCGAATGAAGCCAACTGAGTTATTATTACCTGATTTAAGCCAAGAGAATTACACTGAGCAGCTCTGGATATATGAAGGTTTCACGTCTTACTATGACGACTTAACCCTTTTACGTTGTGGATTGATAAGCATAGATAGTTATCTAGAACTTCTAGGTCAACAAATCACTCGTTTAGCCATTAATTTAGGCAGGCAAAAACAAAGCATTACAGAATCCAGTTTTGATGCATGGACACGCTTTTATAAACAAGATGAAGGCGCCGTTAATAACATCGTTAGCTATTACAACAAAGGAGCTGTCTTAGCTTATTGCCTAGATAGCTTAATTCAGGAACATTCCAAAGGTAAACATTCACTAAATGACGTATTACGCCTGATGTGGTCAAACTATCAGGCAGGACAACTTACAAACAATGATTCAGTACAACATATTGTTAAAGAGTCCCTTTCAATTGACTTGGGAGATTTCTTTAACTCGGCTTTATACAGTTTAGATGAACTACCTATTGAAGAGTGCAGTAATAGCTTTGGTTTGGTTGTAAATAGACGCAGTGCACAAAACGATGCAGACAAAGGAGGTAAATCAAATAACAAGGTAGCCAAGAATCAATTTGGTGCAAACTATAAAAAAACTGAGCTAGGTGTACATATACTGCGAGTTAGAGAAAATACACCCGCTTATGACGCTAGTTTACAAGTTGGCGATAGGTTGATAGCAATAAATGAATGGCAAGTCACAAACGAAAACCTACAATCACTAATCGACAATACGATTGATAAAAAATCATTAACAGTATCTTTCTTGAGAGATGGCAAATTCAAACAAACTTTATTACGTGTAACAGAAGCGCCAAAAGACATCATATACCTTACTGTTAATGATGAAAATCAACAAAAACGGTGGATTGACAGACCATAGGGACTGTCAATCTGCAGGGTGATTAATCCCTTTGTGGAACCAATAGTCGCGGATCTAATCGAACATTAAACCAATTGATCCGCCAATCTAAATGCGCGCCAGTGACGCGCCCTTTAGCACCAATCTCAGCCACTAGATCACCTTGTTTTACGCGTGTCCCTTTCTCGACTAGGCCTTTGCTTAAATGTAAAAAAGTTGATGATACGCCAAAACCGTGATCGATAATCATCGTGCCGCCAGAATAGTACATATCTGGCACCCATAAAGTTACAACACCGTCAGCAGGCGCATATACAGGTGTTCCTGTTGGTGCCGCCACATCCACACCATAGTGGGGGTTTTTAGGCTCACCGTTCAAGACACGCTGACTTCCGTAAACGCCACTGATTGGGCCTTCTGCTGGCCAAATAAAATCTTGCGTAAAATCCAAACGTTCTTCATCTGTTTTTCTTGCTTGGCCAACTTGCTGGTTATCTTTTCTGATCCTAGCAGTCACTTCAGCTGGAGGCGCAACATACTTTTGTGGCAAACCATCAATACGTTGTATGTTGTATTCACGTTCAGACAGTGATAGCTTGTGCTCTGTTTTCTTGCCTGATTTATCTATCTCTACCAGCACATGTTGCAACTCTGCGTCTCTTGCAAAACCAAACGCAAAATCCCCTTTTTTTCCTACCTTAATCGGTTTACCGTCTAACAATACAGTGTTACCGGGAATGGTTTTGCCGCGGATTAGGCTTCCTTGTGTCATTTCGCCTCGAAGTTCTGCCGCTGAGGTATATCCATAAAAGGCATATAAAACAACAAACAGTATGAATAAATGGCTACGCATAAGCAATGGCTCCTTTACCTACACCTTCGTAAGCAACAACTTTTATATCTGCTTTTCCACAAAGTATTTTTTGTTCATCAGCCATAAATTGCGCTAAACACTCAACCGTAGTATCTGTTTCCACTATTTCGCACTCAGCTTTTGCTATCGCCATTTCAAAACGCCCTTGTGACGATTCATAGGCAAACAGATAATGTTCAGAAAAGTCTTGTTGATGAGCGAGCGATGACAACTTAACTGTTTTTTCATCTACTATATCGGACGCTGTCCCTATGTATATATCTTCCCAACGTTCTGCCCAATACCGTTGCATTTCGATGTTTTCATTACCGTTTTCATAAACAGTCACCTTTGAACGGTGTCCATGAGCAATTCTCTGACAATTCCCTTCGTGCTTTTTCAGCCCGTGCGTATAGTGGTAATAAGGTGTGTTGATTACCTCTACGCGCAAATGCAATTCAATACCCAGTACATTTTGTGGCATATGTGTCGTAATCAGCTCTTGCAAGTATTTGCCGACAGATTCTTGTGTAATGTTTTCAGCGTAAATAAAGGCATAAGCTTCATCAGGGCAATTAAGATGAATAGAACGATTGCTATCACGCATAAAATCAACGAGCACACTATCCTCTTCATGAATAATATGTGTACTATCCGATTCAACAGGCACGAGTAACTTGTGGTCGATATGTAAATCAATTAAGCGTTTTAAATCTCTTTTCACATGACCGAAATCAAGTACCATGCTTTCTTCATTTAAATCGCCATTTAACACGACGTCGACGATCCAACTCTCCCCGACCATCCCTCTATGAGAGCACAGGTAGGAAAAGTCCATTACTGTTAGGTCATTTACAAATAACTGCATTCAATCCCGCTTAAATTATTATGGTACTCAAACATTATACCTAAACTATTCCAAGGTAAGTGGACAACTCATACTGTAGCTAATTAACTATTGTTGCCATTTTGACAATTGATCTTTCAAATTAGGTGGTAGCCCGTCAATCACAAGGCGATCATTAGCAATATCGTACTTTACTCTTTCACCTAGTAATTTACGATCAAAGCTCAAGCTAATGCCACCGCCTTGACCACTAAACTTCTGTAATGTCTTTAATGCGCTAGCATCAGGTTGTATATGAGGCTCGACAGGCTGTTCTTGCTGTTGTGTAAACCCTTCAAAATTAACGTCATTACTACCTTCAGGTAGGTAGCTAGATAACTCAGCAACCTCAATATCTTCACCTGCATCAATCTTTTCTTTGTAGTACTCTGATACTTTTTCCCGATATTGTTGCTTTTCGTTACTATCTAAAGGCTCACTTGACAGAAACGCATCAACATCGGCGACCAATTGTTTGTTTTGCTGTTTCACATCAATTAGCTCATCGCAACCCAGAAAACTTAAAAAGAAATCAGAAACCTTGCGGCCAGCTCTTCCTTTAATAAAGCTGACGTAGCGGTTATTTTCAGGTGATGTGTTGTAATCCGTCAGATCGATACGCGCAGCTAATTGCATACGGCTTAGATCCAAATGATGACTGTAACTTACCTCTAGATTGTCATTCACTTGTACATGCTCTTTAGTATTCAAAACAGCCAAGAGCAAGTAATCCGTCGCCAAATATTGATAATGACAAAAAGCCACAAAGCCTGTCTCAATCGTGCCAAAATCTAATAAGGTTTTTAATAGTTTATCTGACGCTTTCACACTAAACCCGACAAACGACTCCGGTGCATTCTGCCAATCATTGAGCAGCGTCATAAACGTCTGCGTGCTTTCATCACTCTCTTCCGATTTTTCTTCAGATAACCCACCAATACCTTTTCCAGGTTTAGCGTTGAATGCTAAATGTAGCTGCTGAGATAATTCCTCAATCTGTGTTGTCACCTCAATAGGTGATTGCCGAGGAATCAATGCTAACGTTTGCTGTTCTGTGAGTGATAACTGATGCACAACAAATTGATGGATAACGATGCCCATTAAACAAAGCCTTACTTACGAATGTGAAAAATAGAACGGCCCTATCATTCGGAGATTGGTATTCAAACCATTACCTGATAGGATCTCTCTACTATTCTAACCTGATTTAAAACGTTATGCCGCAACAGTCGAAATATTCTAACGAAGAATTTGAAGCACTTATGGGAGACATCTTCGTAGCCTTAGACAAAAAGAATGCTGATGTACAATTATCACTCATGGCATTAGGTAACGTGGTTACCAATATTTTGCACAACCAAGTGGATAAAGAACAACGAAAACCTTTAGCTGAGCAATTTGCCAAAGTGTTAGTCAAAAGTGTCGCATAATTAAAAAAACAATTAACTATTTATGATTTTAACAGAAACCCCTCGTCGTCAGCGCGTTAACAAATTAGTGTTGTGGGGGCATTGGTTCTCGCTTGCTAATATAGTTATGGCGATTGTTATTGCCTCCATTTATGTCTTTACCACGCCTTTCCCTAACAGTTTTATTGGATTTCTTTATTTAATCACAAATTGGGTAAGTCATATTGGTTTCTTGACCTTTATGAGCTTTGTTATATTCGTCTTGCCTTTGTGTTATTTACTACCCAATGTCAAAGTTGTGAAAGCCTCAGCATCCTTACTCGCAGCGATTGGGCTTGCATTGCTGGCGCTCGATGCTCTTATTTATAATAAACACGGCGTACATTTAAGCCTCTATAGTGTAAACGTTATTAGGAACGAAACTGACAGCACTATCACTACCTTTGGTTGGCAACAATGGGGGTTTTTGACACTACTTTTTGTCGTATGGTTATCCTTTCAACTGACTATTTCTAACGCATTATGGCAACGCCTCGATCGTATCAAAAAAATTAATATTGGTACTCAAGCCTCTACCTTTTTTCTGACGTGTTTTGTTGCTAGCCATGCTACTCACATATGGGCTGATGCACGACTATATCAACCGATAGTACAACAAGATGATATGTTCCCGCTGTCCTACCCTGCAACGGCAAAGACCTTAATGTCTCGTTACGAGCTTATCGATTTACAAACTTATGAGACTCGTAAGCAACTGATTTTAGATAGAGACGTAGAGTCTGTTAATTATCCTGCAGCACCTGTTTATTGTGCGATTGATTTAAAAAGCCCTGTTGTTCTATTGATGAAAACAGACAACACAGATGTTTCAGCTATTTATCAATCTATCGGTTTAAATCATAAAGAAAATCACGTTAATACAAACTCCTCTGCTGAGAGTGCCTTATTGTCAGCCATCTACGGCATGCCGCATTTTTACCATTCAGCACTGGAGAATAAAGCGCCTATCCTGTTTGATTTAACCACTAGTTTTGATATTCCTATTGTCACTTTCCAAAATGCACAAACACAGAACGCTTATTTTGTAGAGCGTGAAGTTGCATGGGAAGATCTTAAGGTACATACGAAGAGCAATAAACCTAAGCTTATTGTCGCCATGGTGGACTCAAATCAATTGACAGAACTTCTAACCGAAAAATTAGTGAGCCATAATCGTGTCTTAGTCTCTGATATTTCAGACAAGGGGATAAATAAGAACAAGCTATATTCAAATTTATACATCGCATCAGCAAAAGAAACGAGTATTCAAGAAGATCTCGCACCAACCTTATTGAATATTATGGGATGTGATAGCGACCCCATACGTCATAGTACAGGGCAAAATATATTGGCTCAGAAACGTCCTTGGGTTATTAGCGCGATGGACAGTAACTTGATCATTATGAACGCTAATAGGCGTATAGACATAGATACAAAAGGGAATTACAAAATAAGTGATTTAACGTCTGGTGAGCAAACTGACGAAGCACTTGATATGAACTTGTTAAGACAAGCAATGAAGCACATCAGCCGCTTTATTGTTCGCACATAAGCGACTAACTCAACTGTTACTCTATAATAAGACTAAGAAGTTATCAGTAAAGTTTTTCAGTGAAGAGCACGTATAATCAGGGCAAGCAGACAATAACTGATGCTCGCTTGATATCCAAACTGTTGAGCTGACACCGGCATTTTGACCTACTAAAATGTCACTTTCTCTATCACCAATCATAATAGACATTGACATATCCAAGTTTAGATCTTCAGCTGCCTTCAATAACATACCAGGATTCGGTTTTCTATAAGGACAATCCAGCCGGTAAACGCCCTGCCCCTGATCTTTATGATGAGGACAAAAATAAAATCGACTGACATTAACACCATGCGACTTAAACTGTGCATCCATCCAATTATGTAACGTAATTACGTCTTGCTCAGTATAAAAACCTCTGGCAACACCAGACTGATTAGTGACGATAACGATTAAATATCCTGCTTCCTGCAATTTACAACAGGCGTCAAAAACGCCTTCAATAAAGGATAGTTCTGACGCCTTATACACATAGCCGCTATCGTGATTAATCACACCATCACGATCAAGAAATGCAGCTTTGTATTTTTTCATAGACACTTATACGAGGTTAAACGCGCGTACCGCCGTCTAACTCAATAGTACGCCCAGTAAAATACTCGTTCTCGAAGATAAACTTGGCGCAATGCCCCATTTCAGCAGGATCAGCTAAACGCCTAAGAGGGACTGTTGATAAGAACCTTTCAAGCATCTCCGGACGCATTTGTCTGGCCATCGCTGTTTCAACTAGCCCTGGTGCAATACATCCCGTACGAATATTGTAACGAGCAAGCTCCTTACCCCAAGAAACCGTCATTGTACTCACAGCAGATTTGGATGCTGAGTAGTTCGTTTGTCCCATATTACCGCCACGCGATACTGATGAGATATTAATGATCACACCTTCACTACCCGTTTCGATCATTTGTGCAGCAGCCTCTCTCGAACACAAGAAAGTGCCTGTAACATTAACATCAAGGACAGACTGAAACTGTTGCTTCGACATCTTGTCGACGACTTTACCTTCTTTAACTTTAAGTAGTAAACCGTCACGCATAATGCCAGCACTATTAACCAAACCATTTAGTTGACCAAAATGCTCAACAACTTTCGCAAAAGCCTCTTCAACTTGTTGCTCGTCCGTCACGTTAACTACAAAATATTCTGCTTCAATGCCTTTGGCTTTAAGCTCTTCAACTGCGCTTTGCAGGCTATCTTCCTGCATATCAAGTAACGCTAGTTTGGTGCCGCTTTCAGCAAATACTTGCGCCATTGCATGCCCTAAACCTTGCGCACCACCGGTAATCGCAACTACTTTATCTTTTAAATCCATTGTTAAACCTATGACTTATCAGCTGAAAACATTTCAAATATACTGGAAAAGTCGTTTGAACCTTTCCCATGTTGTGCGTGTATTCGGTACAAGCTTTGCGCCAGAGAGCCAAGAGGCGTCGCTGATTTAGACGTCTGTGCTGTATCCATCGCTAGCCCTAAATCCTTCAACATCAAGTCAACCATAAAACCACCTTGATAATTGTTCGATGAAGGAACCGAATCGATAACACCTGGACACGGATTATAAAGCTCTAGTGTCCAATTTCTACCTGAACTTTGAAGCATAATGTCACTTAACACTTTAGGATCAAGCCCGTTATCAATGCCCATCTGCAGTGCTTCTGATGTGCCAGCCATCAAAATAGACAACAACATATTATTGCATATTTTAGCAACCTGCCCCGCACCGACGTCACCGGCATGAAAGACATTCTTACCCATATTATCTAATATAGATGATGCAGCATCAAAATTCTCTTTAGAGCCGCCAACAATAAAGGTTAACGTACCTGCCGCTGCACCAGCCACACCACCAGAAACAGGCGCATCAATAAAGCTAAAACCTTTTTCAGCAAGACCCGATGCAACACGTTTTGCCGTTTCTGCATCGATTGTTGAACAATCAATGATGCGTGTTCCTGCAGTCAAGTTAGCCAAAAAAGCGTCGTCTAAATATAAACCTTCAACATGTTTCCCCGCTGGCAACATGGTAATCACAAAATCTTTATCCGTAGCGGCCGTTATTGCCGTTTCAGTACTCATCGCGCCAGCATCAACAACGGTTTGCATTGCTGCGTGGCTTAAATCAAAAACACTGACATTATGTCCTGCTTTAACAAGGTTCTGAGCCATGGGACCACCCATATTACCCAAACCAATAAATCCGATATTTGCCATATTCATATTCTCTGTGATTTAGAAAAAGACCATCATAAGATGGCCTTTGTCATTATTCTTTGATGGTCATTTCTTTCATTGGATGTTCGGCATCACTCCACTTAGAAGTGAAGAAACTCTCTACAAGTTCCTCTGGAACATCTTCTGTCGTTTTATAGAGCCAATTTGGTTGATTATCTTTGTCGATCAATAAAGCGCGTACACCTTCCTGAAATTCACCTAATTCCGAGCCTCGACATGCAATGTCGAACTCCATCCTGAAACATGCATCAAGCGTTAGTTCCTTTCCACGCTCCAATTGCTCAAAAACTATATGTGCAGTAATTGGTGAGCCGTTTAATAGTGATTTCTTGGCGCGATTCAGCCATTTGTCATCTGAGAGATCTGCTTTTTCCATATTTGCAATAATCTGATGGACAGAATCGCCCGTCATCAGTTCATCTATAATAGCTTGATGTGCTTCAACATTGTTGTTGGGCATCAAAGCAGCGTCTGCTTCTTGCATCTTCTGGCAAAGCGAGGTTACTTGGTCACGTTGATTATCAACATTGGTATCCGTCCAATCTAGCTTAGAGAGCTCATCAACAAACTGATCGTAATTGTCATGAGCAATAAAAGCATCTGCTAAACCAAGGTATAAAGCATCTATTGCATTGATATTAGCGCCCGTTAAACCAAAAAACATACCTGTTTTGTTGGGCATCTTAGGTAAAAACCACGTACCGCCAACATCAGGAAATAAGCCGATAGTGATTTCTGGCATAGCGATGCGCGAGCTTTCTGTAACAACACGATGACTCGCACCATTCATTAGCCCCATACCGCCGCCCATCACAAAACCATTAGCCCACACGACAAATGGTTTGCTATAGGTATGGATCATGTAATCTAAACGATACTCTTCGCTGAAAAATTCAAACAACATATCTGGCGTTTTGTTTGGACTATTTTTCATAGCTGTATGCATAGAAACCACATCGCCGCCGGCACAGAATGCCTTATCACCTTTGCCCCGCATTACAACGGCAACCACATTGTCGTCATTACGCCATTCAACTAATTTCGGTGTAATGAGCCTGATCATAGGCAAATCAAGCGCATTCAATGCCTGAATTTTATCTAAGGTGATTATGCCAACGTATTTTGTACTATCTACCGCTTTCTGAGAAAAGCTAACGGGCAACTCATCAATGGAACTCATAATAACGCCCCAGCATTGTCAGCCAATATACGGCGAGCAATAATGACGCGCATAATCTCGTTTGTACCTTCTAGAATCTGGTGTACGCGCGAATCACGCACATGACGCTCTAATGGGTACTCACGAATATAACCGTATCCTCCGTGAATCTGCAGTGCATCATCGCAAACTCTAAATCCAACATCCGTAGCAAATCGTTTAGCCATCGCACAATAAGCTGAAAATTCATGTGCTTGCGTATCTAATTTAAATGCCGCCAATCTCACCATTTGCCTTGCAGCAACAAGATCTGTATTCATGTCAGCTATTTTGAACTGAAGTGCTTGGAAAGTCGCTATCGCTTTACCAAATTGACTCCGCTCTTGCATATATACTTTGGCAGTATTCAGTGCTTGTTGAGCCGTGCCGACAGAACAAACCGCAATATTAATTCGGCCCCCATCAAGCCCTTTCATCGCAAATTTAAAACCTTCGCCTTCGTCACCCAAAAGATGATCAGCAGGAATACGTACATCTTCAAAAGTGATAAGCCTTGTTGGCTGAGAATTCCAGCCCATTTTTTCTTCGGCTTTGCCATAAATGATCCCTGGTGCATCAGCAGGAATAACTACCGCAGAAACACCTTTAGGTCCAGGTTCACCGGTACGCACCATCACGACTAATACGTCGGTTGCACCTGCACCAGAGATAAACATCTTAGAACCATTGATGACATAGTCATCGCCGTCTCGACGAGCGGATGTTCTCAATGCAGCTGCATCTGATCCAGATCCTGGCTCAGTTAAACAATAAGAAGCGAGCACTTCGCCTGCAATCAAACGCTCACACCATGTCTGCTTTACAGCATCAGTGCCCCAAGTCGCTATCATCCAAGTTGCCATATTGTGAATGGTCATCATGGCAGCTGTAGAAGTACACCCCATCGCTAACTGCTCAAAGATAATGGCAGAATCCAGGCGGGAAAGCCCTAACCCACCTTCACATTCAGGCGTATAAAGTCCACAAAACCCCAATTCTCCGGCTTTTTGAATAACATCTTTAGGAAAATGGTGCTCTTTATCCCATCGCGCCGCGTTGGGTGCGAGCTCATGTTCTGCGAACTGCGTTGCTAAATCCGCAAATGATTGTTGGTCTTCGGTTAAATTGAAATCCACAAGCTAAACCCTAATGAAAAAGCAAATTGAACAGAATACAAAGTCAACGATAAGTTATCGTTGACTTTGAGTTACTATTTAAGGTTGATAGTCAAGTTAGGACCTGACGGAATATCTCCATCAAACCAACGAGACGTGATTGTTTTTGTCTCTGAATAAAAGCGAACAGCTTGCTTACCGTAGGCATGCAAATCACCGTAAAACGAATTCTTCCAACCTGTAAACGAGAAAAATGGCAATGGCACAGGAATAGGAACATTAATACCAACCTGACCAACTTCTATTTCATGTTGATACTTTCTAGCGGCACCACCACTTGACGTGAAAATAGACGTACCATTTCCGTATGGGTTTGCGTTTACAAGGGCTATGGCATCTTCAAGTGTATCTACCGCCATGCAGCAAAGCACAGGACCAAAAATTTCTTGTTGATAAATCGACATTTCAGTAGTGACATCACTAAATACTGTCGGGCCAACCCAGTTACCTGCTTCAGATCCAATCACTGTTGCTTCTGATCCGTCAACTAAGCAAGTCGCACCCTCTTCCTTACCTTTTTGAATTAAACCAACAACTTTTTGCTTAGCTGCTGGGCTAATTAGTGGACCAAATCCAGCCTCTTCATCATTCCACAAACCAGGTTTAACTTTTGCTATTTCTGCCGCCACTTCATCAATCCAATCTTTTGAATCACCAACAAATACAGCGACTGATATCGCCATACAACGTTGACCGGCAGCACCTACAGACGCACCAACTAAGTTATTAATGACTTGCTGTTTGTTAGAGTCTGGCATTATCACAGAGTGGTTTTTGGCACCTGCGAAACACTGCGCACGTTTCATATTGTCTGTCGCTGTTTTATAGATATGTTGCCCTACAGGCACAGAACCAACGAAAGAAACCGCTTTAATATCTTCATGATTTAACAAATGATCAACCTGATCTTTTGAACCATGCACAACATTCAACACACCTTTAGGTGCACCAGCTTCAATAAACAATTCAGCCAAACGTGTAGGCGTTAAAGGATCTTGCTCAGAAGGTTTCAAAATAAATGTGTTACCCGCTGCAATTGCCATTGGGAACATCCATAGAGGAATCATTGCTGGGAAGTTGAACGGTGTAATACCCGCACACACACCTAAAGGCTGTATGTAACTATATGTATCAATACCTCGAGCTACATTCTCAACCGTTTCACCCATCATCAATGCAGGCATGTTCATCGCTTGTTCAACAACTTCGATACCACGCCAAACATCACCTTTAGCATCAACGAAAGTCTTACCTGTTTCCTGACTGAGTATTTCAGCGATTTCGTCATGATGTTCTTTGAGTAAAGCTTGATACCGCATCATGACACGTGATCTTTCTGTAACAGGAACCTCTCTCCATGTTTCAAAAGCTTCTTTTGCTGCAGCTATTGCAGCATCCATCTCATCCGTTGTCGCGATTGGCGCCTGAGCAATAACTTCATTATTTGCCGGATTGGTTACGTCGATAAACGTCGACGTTTTAGACGCGACAAACTCACCAGCAATGAGTAAAGGAACTTGTTTCATTGAACACCTATTGGTTGTGCCAGAAGAAAATACTCTTTTAGCAATGTTATAAATAGCTACTCTATAGATTATCAAATAATTAACGTTAACGTTAACGTTAATCCTAAAAATTTTGCCTTCTTATGCCAACTTCTGTATACAACTTTGCTATGTGGAAAAAGTTTAATCACCTTACTTATTTATGAAGGCAACCAATAATCGTCCCGAAAGGAAAAATATCAATATTGCTATTGTTGAGGATAACGGCGCAGCAAGGCACAACTTGCGCAACCATCTCCTTGAGATTGGCTTTGTTAACATTGGTAGTTATAGCCAAGGAAGGGAATTAAGAGCAGCTTTACGCACTAAATCCTTCGAGTTGCTACTAATGGACTTTCACTTAGGCGTGAACAAAAATGGCGTTGAAGTTATCCAAGATTTAACCAAAGATAATCTCATCAACCATTCCACCAGTATTATCTTTGTTACATCGGACAGAATGCCTATCATTATAGGCCAAATTGTTGATATTCACCCTGAGTCCCTCGTTTTAAAACCTTATACTATTAGGAATCTCGAACGAACCGTAAGTCGTGTAATGAAGTTACACAGTTACTTACGCCCAGTTTATAAAGCGATGGATGAAGAAAAGTTCGAAGAGGCTCTAGGGAAAGTTGAGGAAATGCTTGATCTCAATGCGTTACCCAGACAACGAATGTCATTGATTAAACTAAAAGCCCGGTTGTTAACAAAAACACGACAATATGACGAAGCGAAGACTATCTACACTGAGTTACTTAAAAAGTCGCGCAATATCATTTGGGCAAAATGGGGGTTGATTCAGAATACATTTCTCTCAGGTGAAATAGATAGAAGTGAGCAAATGCTTGAGGCTATGCTTGGTATCCATTTAACCAATGATAAAGCGTGTGAATGGCTAGCCAGAATAAATATCAGCAATGAAAAATATGAAAAGGCAGAAGAGTATATTTCTAGAATCAAGGAAGGTGAAATGTCGATGACAGCTGCCCGACTAAAAGCCTACCTGTATCAAATACAGGAGAATATGGACGACGCTATAAGAGTAATAGAACGAAAGCGGGAATCGAATCGGAGCATCAGGGAACGCTTCTCTGAGCTGTCGTTTGATCTAGCTCGTATGTACATTAGTCTTGCAGAGCAAAAAGGTCTCAATCAACGTAAACAGCCCTTACAAACAGCAAGGCAACTCTTAGGCAACGCCGCACGTAAAAATGCAGATGAAGATATCAGTTTAAAGAGAAACTATCTCAGCGCTGTCGTCGCAGTGTTAGAAGAAGATTTACCCAAAGCCAAACAGATATTGGCTCAAGAAGGTATGAAGAATTTCGAAAACGCCGATATTACTACCCTAGCTGATGCGTCATCAGCATGGTTCGGTGTAGGAGATAAAGCTACAGCCTCTGAATTGTTGGCATTGATCGGTGACCGCGTTGAGTCATTACCTGATGAAAATGAGAAAACCATCTCTAATCTCATGGTAACGCGTAACGAAAAAGAACAAGGTGGTCGTCGCGCTAGAGCTTTAGAATTCAACAAAGCGGGATTAAAATATTATTCAGACAAAAACTACGAAGAAGCACTCAAACTCTTCTATCAAGCCTATATACTCTTCCCACGAGAACATGCTTTTGGTTTGAATCTGCTGCAAAATATGGTTGAAGCTGTTTGTAAGGAACATCAAAGTGTTCGAGTATTACGATTATACAACGATTTGGAAAAGAGTAATCTGTCCGAAGGTAATAAGAAACGTTTAGTTGACATTCATACAAAAATTGAAGCTGATAGAGACAGATTTGTCGTTGTCGATAAACCCGCCCCTACAGGTGCACTTGATGGAGAATAAAAAAGAAAATGCGCTAATGCGCTTAATTTGACCGGAAAAAACAGTTATCCATAAGGAACTGCTAGTCGATAATTTTATGCTTCCTTAGATAATCTGCCACAGCTTGTTCACTCTCAAATGCGCCTAACAGCATATTTTGAGCATGAGTACTAGCAGCTTTATTTTCTTGATTGATCAGTAAGTTATACCATGTTTTTACTAACACCAAAGGCGGTTCTTTCATATTGCTTTCCTAATTGACAAATTTATCACGCGCTAATTTATCAATTTTTTCCGAATAATGCGCGTAATATTTTACGCAATATTATACCAGTTTTAAAAAACCCGACAATCACATCTATAGCTAGTATGTCCCTCCTATATTACGTTTTCATCTACACTCTTATTACCGCAATCATTTAGCTACTAATCAATAAAACTAAATGAGCTATAAGAGAGACAAGAAATTGAACTGATACACCTCAAATAGCGTTATGACTTGGTAATGCATGCACCTTAACCCTTAACAGACCTATCAACTAAAAGATAACCCCAAAAAGCCAAAAAAAATTATCAGGTTAAGTTATTTAAAACAAAGCAAAATAATATTTAGTTACATCTTCAAAGTGGTAAATTAATTGCTTGGGTGTATTTTTAACCAGAGGACGCAAAGAGTTTAAATTTTCAATCAGGAGCATTCGCTATGCGAACAATAAGCAGAATTGTTGATGATGGTGCTGTAGGCCCAGAATTAACAGAGACTTATGGTAAAATTCAAGAAGCATTAAAGGCACCTTTCACACCACACTTTTTCCAAGTTTGGGCGGTATCGGAAGAATCTCTTAAAGGTATATGGCCGGTCATGAAGCACATTTTAACGAGTGGCAGAGTGGGCAGGAAACTTAAAGAAATGATTTTTGTTGCCATTTCTTCATTGAGAGGATGTAATTATTGCGAGTCAGCTCACCATGCCTTTTGCTTAAGTATCGGCGTGACATCAGAGCAAATTGATGATTTGATCAATAACTACACAGCTTCAACGGCAACAGCGAAAGAGAAAGCTGCTATCGACTTTGCTGTTCGACTAGCTCGTGACCCGCATTCTTCAACCGAAGATGATTTCATATCGCTTAGAGAACTAGGGTTCGACGATGAAGAGGTTATGGAAATTATCGCAATGTCAGGAATGGGCGTTTTCTACACGCATTTGGCTAACGCAACTAAGATAAATGTTGACGATGGATTCAAGAAAAAGATCCAATCTGCAAGCCCTAAGAAAGTTGTAGCAGCATAAGACTAAATATCAGGGGGCTTATTAGTTCTCTGATATCCCTTCTTATTCTAATGGCTTCTAAAGCTTATTTTC
>CAZVDU010000010.1:0-2399 GCA_964625615.1 uncultured Pseudoalteromonadaceae bacterium
GTTTATCAGTTTGTTGATGTAGAACGAATCGACCCGCCGAAGAAGCCCATTATTGTGCGTAAAAGTGAATTCGGTGAAATATATCAACCACTTACAGCCAGTCAAACTGCTGGTCAAGCCGACAGGTGTTTAGATTGTGGCAATCCTTATTGTGAGTGGAAATGCCCTGTCCACAACTTTATTCCTCAATGGTTAAAGCTAGCAAACGAAGGCAAGATCCTAGAAGCAGCCGAATTATCGCATAAAACCAACAGCTTACCTGAAGTCTGTGGTCGAGTATGTCCCCAAGACAGGTTGTGCGAAGGTGCCTGCACACTTAATGATGATTTCGGTGCGGTTACCATTGGTAGCATAGAGAAATACATTACTGATACAGCTTTTAAAATGGGCTGGCGCCCTGACATGTCCGGTGTAATCAGAACTGATAAGCGTGTAGCTATAGTCGGTGCTGGCCCAGCAGGGCTAGCTTGTGCCGATATTCTTATTCGTAATGGCGTTACACCTGTTGTTTACGATAAGTATCCCGAAATTGGTGGCTTACTCACATTCGGTATACCTGCTTTTAAGCTTGAAAAAGAGGTGATTGTGCGTCGAAGAGAAATTTTCACCGAAATGGGTGTTGAATTCATACTCAATACTGAAGTCGGTAAAGACATCCCTTTCCAACAATTAATTGATGAACATGACGCTGTCTTTCTAGGTATGGGCACTTATAAATACATGAAAGGTGGCTTTGACAACGAATCAGCCCCCGGAGTTTATGACGCACTTCCCTATCTCATTGCGAATGCGAATCGCCAGCTAGGGTTAGAAGAGTCTGAGAACGACTTCATTAGTATGGAAGGTAAAAAGGTAGTCGTTCTAGGTGGTGGTGATACGGCCATGGATTGTGTTCGCACAGCCATACGTCAAGGCGCTGAGAGCGTGATATGCGCCTATCGCCGTGATGAAGAAAATATGCCAGGTTCCAGACGCGAAGTGCAAAACGCGCGTGAAGAAGGTGTTGATTTTCAATTTAACTTGCAGCCACTGGATATAGCGGTTAATGAAAATGGCGAAGCGTGCGGTGTTAAGCTGGTTAAAACGCAGTTAGGGAAGCCTGATTCAGCAGGCAGAAGGCGTCCTGAAGCTATTGAAGGGTCCGAACACATCGCCGAGGCTGATGCCATTATTGTCGCTTTTGGTTTTCAACCTAACCCAGCACCTTGGCTAGCAGAATTTGGGGTTATACTCGATGAAAAGGGACGCGTAAGAGCACCGGCAAAAGGCCAACACGCTTTCCAAACATCTAACCCGAAAATATTCTCTGGTGGTGATATGGTGCGCGGCTCAGACCTTGTTGTCACTGCTATTTTCGAAGGCCGTGAAGCTGCAGAAGGTATGCTGGACTATATAGGCGTGTAATTCGTCGTAAGCGTTTAGTAGCTTTTAAAAGTTGTTAAACGCTTACTAGCTATCTATTCAAAAACAACCTTACTCACCCTAATATTACTCATATAAAGCCAATATTAACCTTACAATATTCGAAAATTTCACAAAAAAGTCGACACAGAAAATTACCTAAGTTAACGTCATACAACTTATATGCATGAATACCGTAGTGCGCGATATTACAAAACCTTTAAACCAAATATCTAAAAGTAAGGTTGTTCGATGGATTTAACAGAATATAGAGAGTCAGACTCTGAAAAGGAACGCACACAGGACTTGTTGAGGATCATTAAAGAAATAAAACCTCAGTCAGGAAAAGCACTCGATATTGGTGCTAGAGATGGGCATTTTTCAAAGTTACTCGCACAATATTTTGATTCAGTAACAGCGCTCGATTTAGAAAAGCCAACATTCGAATCTCCCAAAGTCGATTGTGTTAAGGGTGACGTCACAGCATTAGAATTCAGCGAAGGTGATTTCAATTTAGCATTTTGCGTGGAAGTCTTAGAGCATATCCCAGCACACCTGCTGAATGATGCTTGTAAAGAGCTGTGCAGAGTATCAACTGATTACATACTTATAGGTGTTCCATACAAGCAGGATATCCGCCTAGGAAGAAGTACTTGTTACTCATGTGGAGATGTCAATCCGCCTTGGGGTCACGTTAATAGCTTTGATGAAAAGCGTTTGGCACATCTTTTCATGGGTTACGATATTGAAGAAATATCTTTCGTAAGCAAAACCAAATCATACACCAACGCTTTATCAGTAGCGCTAATGGATTTCGCAGGAAACCCTTATGGGACGTATTCGCAAGGAGAGCCCTGCATACATTGTGACAAACCATTGATTCCACCCCCTACTCGCTCTTTTACACAAAAAGTAGCTACTAAGATGGCTTTTTATGCAAGGCAAGCACAAGCGCCTTTTATCAAAGAACATGCAAATTGGGTACATGTGCTTTTTAA
>CAZVDU010000010.1:2499-44862 GCA_964625615.1 uncultured Pseudoalteromonadaceae bacterium
GAAAAAGCTTGGGCGGCGCCTAAAGCGACCATTTTACCGGACGACGGCCGCTATATGATGGCAGCTTTAGCGGCAAGCGATGAACCTGAGATCCTCGCCGTTAAAACGCTTGTTCTCAACGCCAAAAATACTGAGCAAGGTTTACCTCAAATCAATGGTTTAGTGACCTTGCTCAATAGTCAGACGGGGATGCCTTTAGCTATTCTGGACGGAAACTGGATTACGGCTGTGCGCACAGCTGCGCTAAGTGCGACGGCGGCCAAGGCAATGGCAGTGCCTAATTCTTCGTCAATTGCTTTTTTAGGCTGTGGAGTACAGGCGCAAAGCCACTTGGACCTTTTCAACGATTTGTTCCCCTTACAGCAAATTCATTTGTTCGGTCGCGGACAAGCTAATATTGACACTATGCGTAAAAAGGCTGAAGCATATAGCCTCGAATCTACAGTACATGGTAGTGCTAAAGAAGCTGTAAAAGATGCTGATATTGTCATCAGCTCTATTACCTATTCGCCTGCACTCACTCCCTTCGTTAAAGTAACATGGCTAAAATCCGGTGTGTTTGCCGCTATCACAGATTTGGCCGTACCTTGGATGAAAGAAAGTTTTACGGCATTGGACAACGTCATTATCGACGATTTAAAACAAGAAGCGGCGGCCCCCAATAAATTGCTGCGTTCAGAGCTAATCAATGGTGATTTATCTCAACTTGTACTCGGGAAAGCTAAGGGGCGAAATTCAACAACAGATAAAAACGCCTTTATCTTTAGAGGGCATGCTATGGGAGACTTAGCGCTGTCGATATTGGCTTACGACACCTACCAAAAGCAAAATAGTAATATGTAACGATTAGCGCCAAGGGCAGTTGTATTTAGCATCAACAGAGGATAGTATCTTGTGTTCTAAATAGCAGTGTAGGATCTCTATAAATGGATATTTTTCTTAACGAAATTCTTAGTTTCCCCGTCGTTATCTATACATTTCCGCTTATTATATTAGTGCTGTTTTGGATAACATCATTTGCTGGTTTGGTTGACATGGAGATCCTTGATTTCGATGTTGACGCCGATACAGACACAGATGCTGATTCAGAATCAGACACGTCATCCTGGCTACAAAAACTGGGATTAGACGGCGTACCCCTAACGGTTGCCCTAACCTTTGTTGATTTCTACGCTTTTATATTTACCTATCTTGCCAAGAAGCACTTATTACCGTTACTAGATGGCATCATTACAGGTGCAGCGCTGGGCGGTATCATTGCCTTAATAGGTGTTATTATAGCAATCCCACTGGCGGCTTTATGCATCAAACCGCTTCGCCCTGTTTTTCATACGCACGAAGCTATTAGCAAAAATGAGTTGATAGGCACACTTTGCACTGTCACAACACAAACTGTCTCAGAAACCTTCGGTCAAGCAGAAACAGACGATGGCATGATACTAAGTGTCAGAGCGTCGCAGCCTAACGATATGAAAAAAGGCAGTCGCATAGCACTGATTCAATTCGATAGTGACAACGATACCTACTCTGTCGTCACCGAAACAGAACTTATGGGTCTCGCGACCCAAACAGATTAACTTTCAAACCATTTACATAATCAGACAAGAAAATTGTTAAAGGAGTAAACCTATGGATTCAGGTCTTATCGTTGTTATTGCTGTCGTAGCCTTCGTTGCTATATTTGGCATGATTATGATGTTCGCTAGCCTCTACAAGAAAGTAGAACAAGGTAAAGCGATGATCGTAAACACTATGCGTGACGAACCCAAAGTCACGTTCACGGGTTCGGTCGTTATGCCAGTGTTCCACAAGATGGAAATTATGGACATTTCTCTCAAAACGATAGAAGTAGATCGTAGCGGTACTGATGGACTTATCTGTAAAGACAATATCCGTGCAGATATCAAAGTAGGCTTCTTTGTTAAGGTGAATAAAAACAGAGACGATGTATTGAAGGTTGCTCAGGCCATTGGTTGTGAAAGAGCGTCAAATATCGACACGCTCGAAGACCTGTTCAGTGCTAAGTTCTCTGAAGCCCTAAAGACAGTTGGTAAATCGTTAGATTTTGAAGATCTCTACGCCAAACGTGATAACTTTAGAGATATGATCATTGATAATATTGGCACCGATTTGAACGGTTATGTATTAGAAGATGTTGCTATTGATTACCTTGAGCAAACACCACTCGAAAAGCTTGATCCGAACAATATTCTCGATTCCCAAGGTATCAGAAAAATCACTGAGCTAACGGCTGAACAACATATCCAAACCAATATCTTTGAACGTGACGAAGAAATGAAAATCAAGCGTAAGGATGTTGAAACTCGCGAAGCCGTATTGGAGCTAGAGCGTCAACAAGCCGATGCGGAAGCCAAGCAAAAACGCGAAGTCGAAACCGTCATTGCCCGCGAAGAAGCGGAAACAGCACGTGTTCAACATGAAGAACAACTTAAAGCAGAGCAAGCACGCGTTCAAGCTGAGCAAGAAATTGAAGTACAAGAGCAGAACAAACAACGTGAAGTTGAAGTCGCTGAAAATAATCGTTTACGCGCCGTAGCAATTGAAGAAGAACGTGTAACCCGTGCTCGTGAATTAGAAAAAATTGATCGAGAAAAAGAAGCTTCATTACAAAAAATTGCTAATGAAAAATTGTTAGAGCACGAGAAACGCGAAATCGCGGAAGTTATACGCAGCCGTGTTGAAGTTGATAAAACTGTTGCTCAAAAAGAAGAAGAAATTAACGAGTTACGCCTCGTTTCAGAAGCCGATCGTAAGAAGAAAGCTCAAGTAATTATGGCAGAAGCAGAGGCAGAAGAAGCGCTAGTAAAAGACATTAAAGCAGCAGAGGCAGCTGAGAAATCAGCAGACTTTATTGCTAAAGAGAAATCCATCACCGCCCAGGCAGACTTAGAAGTCGCTGAGAAAAACGCACAAGCACAACGCAAGCAAGCTGAAGGGATCGAAGCCCTTGAAGCTGCTAACGGCCTAGCAGAAGCAAAAGTCATGGAAGCGCAAGCCGCTGCTAAAGAGCAAGAAGGGATGGCAGAAGTGCGTGTACAAGAAGCCAAAGCAGAAGCGATAGAAAAAACTGGTGCGGCTAAAGCAGAAGTTGAAGCTAAAATGGCTGCCGCTGAAGCAGAGGGTATGACGAAGAAATTCGAAGCAATGTCTACCATGTCAGAACAACAGCGTTCACACGAAGAATTCAGAATGCGCCTTGATAAGCAACATGAGCAATCGATGGAATCTATCCGCACCAATGTGGATATTGCACAACAACAAGCTCTGGTCATGTCTGAAGCACTGAAAGAAGCTAACATCGATATTGTAGGTGGCGATACCGCCTACTTAGACAGTTTCATCAAGTCACTGTCGGTGGGTAAATCCATAGACGGTGCCATCGGTAAGAGTGAAACATTGACAACCGCGTTTAAAGATCACTTCAATGGTGATGCTAGTTTTGTCGAAGATGCAAAAGAGCTCGTCGCTGGCTTTGGCGGTGCTAGTGGTAATGCTAAAGACACAGCAATTACCGCACTTGTCGCGAAATTCCTAAAAGATGGTGGTGGCGATAACCCGCAGATCTTAGATTTGCTCAGCAGCGCAATCTCTAAAAAGAACAATGACTCAACTTCAAGCTAAAACAGCGCGATCAAAGCGATCTTAATCAAGATCGCTTGCTCTAAAAAAGCTAGGAGAACAAGATGTCTACAGATCAAACACAGGTGGACCAAGCGGTCACCGAAGGTGGTGCCTACGAAGTCATTCGAGCACGCTTGGAAGAGCAAGCATCACAATTAAAAGCCAAAGTTGATAACATTAACGCAGCGCGCGTTGAAGAGTTTGGACAAGCCAAACTTGACGTTGTTGGGCGAGTAAGGGTACGGACCGAAAACAACTGTATTGCCAGAGATATCGTGCCCGTTGGTGACGCCATTCTTTTCGGCTACAACGTCTTTATCGGACTCAAAAAAGAAACACAAATTAATGATGTTTTTAGCCTTTATACCCTCACTAAAAACGAATCAGGTTATGAACTCAGTCCAAAGGACATAGCAGGTACCTTCCTCGACCAGCCCGAGTTTAAGAAAGAGTTCCACGAGCTTTATGTTTATTACAAAGAAGCTCGTTTAATTCAGCTAAAAGTTCAAGGACAGATTCTATTCGCGGTATTCCAAATTGGTCGTAAACTGGAAGATACTCGTGTATTTCAATGGCAACTAAGCAAAGACGGTACCGCTAAGTACATTGACAATCGTGGCGAGCGAGCCATTAAATCTGCGCCGTCTCACGACTTTGAGTGGCAATCTGTCACACGAGAACAACACGAATCTGGTAGTCACCCACATATCAATATTTTGGATGAGGTTTTCGTAGAGACCATTGGTGGTGATCTCACCATAAAAGTCGAAAACAACACCGAAGATGGGCTGGGTATCTACAATGAGCCAGTAGAAGACAAAACTCAAAGCCTTGCTGATGCTGATATAAAATATGCTAAGGTCGGTACGTTGATACTGTTGAAGATCCAACCTTATCGCGAGAAACACTACCGGTTTTTAGTCTTTAATACGCGCACGCGTCAAGTTGATAGAATCGATGCCATTGGCTTAGCTTGCGTCACCTTGCCAGAAGATCACGGAATTATTTTTCCTGGCGGCTACTACTTGCAAAACGGCGAAACAAAGTCCTTCCCGGATCAAATCGAAGGCTTAAAGTTTAAACGCAGTATTCGTTCACCTAACGGTGAAGATGTGCTTTACATCTTTTATGAACCGGAATCCGGCTTAAGTGGCTTGTTTTCTTACAACCTTATTCGTAAAGAGCTGCAAAACCCGATTTATGCACATGGTTACAGCGTATTTGAAGATGGCACTACTGTTGTCTTTAATGCCGAAGACGAAGCCACTCGTGTGCACCCAATGCAGGTTTGGGAAACGCCTTACTTCAGTACAGAGCATGCTGCAAAGCAACCTACCAGCGACAGTTTTTATAGCCGCATTGGTAATAAAGAACTCGTACGTGGGATCTCTGACTTAATAGCCATTAATCGGTCTGTAAGAAATCCGAATCCAAGTCGTGTTTTGTATGAAGACTTGATTCAAACATGCCGTAGCATGTTTGATCGCTATCACTGGATTGATGAGCCAGATGTAGATGGGCTGGGTGAGATCGTCAAACAAATCACATCAACATCGGAACTGGTTATCGACGAGTTCGAAAAAGTCGAACAAATTCGATTGCAGGCTGACAAAGCGCTAGCCAGCGCGGAAGAAAAGCAACAGCAAGCTATTTCATCAATCAACATCAGCGGTTGGCAATCGCCAGAACAATATGTTGAGTGTTTAACCGCCCTACGCCAACAGCGTGGCCATTTAATCACATTGAAAGATCAGCGCTATATCGATCGTGAACGTATTACCGAACTTGATCAAGAAGTCACTCAGCATTTTGATGAAGTCAGTTCAGCAACAGTGACTTTCTTATCTAGCGATAAATCATTACAGCCGTATACTGACAAAATAACGACGCTAGAAAACACTATTGCACAAGTCGAATTAGTAGTTGATATCACACCTGTTAACGAAGAGTTAGAAAGCTTATCTGTCGGCCTTGATTTGCTTACAGAAATCCTCAATGGCTTAAAAGTAGAGGACGCTACTGTCAGAACCAAGATTTTAGACGATATTTCCGAAATCTACGCGAAACTCAACCAGGTTAAAGCACAAGGCAGGCAGCGCAAAAAGCAGCTGGGCTCTGGTGAAGCAAATGCAGAGTTTGCAGCCCAATTCAGGTTATTTTCACAGAGCATCAACAGCGCTCTAGCGATGGCAGATACGCCAGAGAAAGCAGACGAGCAACTGTCACGATTAACGATCCAATTAGAAGAACTCGAATCCAAATTTAGTGAATACGACCAGTTCTTAAGCGATATCATGGATAAGCGCGAAGAACTGCA
Organism: uncultured Pseudoalteromonadaceae bacterium; assembly: GCA_964625615.1. Lineage (GTDB taxonomy): Bacteria > Pseudomonadota > Gammaproteobacteria > Enterobacterales > Alteromonadaceae > M269. The sequence goes on from CAZVDU010000010.1 coordinate 8,459, forward strand.
CAACGCCTTTGAGAGCCGCAAGCAAGCTTTGCTTGAAGAGCAACAAAGGCGAGCACAAAATATGTTTGGCGCCGCCGAGAGAATCATTAAAGGCGTTACCCGTCGTGCAGCGACTTTCAGCGATACCGACGAGCTCAATACTTATTTTGCCTCAGATCCCATGGTACTTAAAATCTCAGATCTGGTTAAACAACTGAGAGACATTAACGACCAAATCAAAGCAGATGATCTTGAAGGACAATTAAAAGCGGCAAAAGAGCAAGGCATTAGAAGCCTGCGAGACAAACAAGATATCTTTGAAGATGGCGGCTCAGTCATTAAATTGGGTAAACATAAGTTTAGCGTTAATCAGCAATCGTTGGATTTAACTTTACTCCCCAGAGATGACGGTCTCTATCGCCATCTTGTAGGTACTGATTATTTTGAACGCATTGAGGATAACGAGCTAGACACGCTAAGGCCGTATTGGCAGCAAAACTTGGTTTCAGAAAATGATGATGTATCTCGTACCGAATACCTCACGTCCATCATCATAAGAGATGCTGAACAACAACAAAATGCGTTGTCTATCAGCAAACTTGTGGCGATATCCGACGATAAAGCTGAACTGAGTAAATTGGTCCGTCAATATATGTCTGACCGTTATCAAGAAGGCTACGAGAAAGGTATTCATGATTCAGACACGGTCAAATTACTTCAAGCCCTCTTGCCGATTCATCAGCAAGCAGAACTCCTGAGGTTCGCACCTCATGCAAGAGCAGCCGCCATATTGTTTTGGTGCTTTGAAGCTAAAGACAAACAACAAAAACAACTCTGGCAAAGCCATGCTATCAGTGCACAGTTATTGTCTAAAACCTTCCACAGTAGGCATGGTTTTACTGAACTCTGTACTAACTTATTTGATGCTATGACAGTTTTCTGTCAAAAATTTGATCTTCCTTTCGAAGAAAATGACCTTGGTATAGCCGCCGAATACCTCAGCCTCGAATTAGCGAACGACAAGGTAGCATTTAACACCAGTCAACCCGCAAGAAAGTTACATGAGACAATGACCAAGCAGCTTGCTGATTTAGGTCACGAACGTGACTTTCATGCAGCAATGTCACGCTTTACTGCATTGATAGAGCAAGCGCCTGCAGACACAAAGAATGCCGATGGCCTCAAAGAACAATGGAGTCTCACTAATGCATGGTTGAATGCGTTACTCGACTCATCAGAAGCCAAAGCCGAATTTGGACACTATTTACCAGAAGCGGCAGCGATAACCATTTGCCAAAGTAATCTGCCAACACGAGATAGCAGTGTTAACTTACAAGCCGTATCTGATGGTTTGTTAAGCGATCACAAACGAATACAAGATGGCCAGCTCAGTATTGCGCTTGACGAATTTAATCAGCGCTTGAGCCACTATCACCATCATCATGTGACACAATTTAAGCGCTATCACGACTTGCGGCATGAGCAGATGGTGACGAGTAAAAATGAATTACAGCTCGACGCTTACACAGCTAAACCATTAAGTTCATTTGTCCGTAACAGGCTTATCGATGAAGTTTATTTACCTATTATTGGCGACAACTTAGCGAAGCAAATGGGCACGGTGGGCGACGATAAACGTACCGATCTTATGGGGTTGTTGCTACTCATATCCCCACCAGGCTATGGTAAAACAACCTTAATGGAGTATGTTGCCGACAGACTTGGTTTGGTGTTTATGAAGATAAACTGTCCGTCCTTAGGGCATGATGTTACGTCAGTCGACCCATCAAACGCACCAAATGCCACGGCTAAGCAAGAGCTAGAAAAGCTCAACTTAGGCCTTGAGATGGGCAGCAATGTGATGCTGTATTTGGATGATATTCAGCATACACACCCTGAGTTCCTTCAAAAATTTATCTCTCTTTGTGATGGCACAAGGCGTATTGAAGGTGTATGGAAAGGACAGAGCAAAACCTACGACATGCGTGGTAAGAAGTTCTGTATGGTGATGTCTGGTAACCCTTATACAGAATCAGGCGATGTGTTCAAGGTGCCAGATATGCTCGCCAACCGCGCCGACATTTATAACTTAGGTGATGTACTCGGTGGAAAAGAGGAACAATTCGCCCTCAGCTATATTGAAAACTGCCTGACATCGAACCCTGTATTAGCGCCACTTGCACTGCGCGACATGAAGGATGTCTATAAGTTGTTGGATATGGCGCAAGGTGAAAGCGTTGCCACTACTGACTTGAGCCATCAGTATAGCGGTGCAGAAATCAATGAAATCACCAGCGTATTAAAACACCTAAGAGAGATACAGAACGTCATCCTCAAGGTAAACCTGCAGTATATCCAATCGGCAGCTACCGCTGAAGATTATCGCCAGGAACCACCTTTTAAGTTACAAGGAAGTTATCGAAATATGAACAAAATGGCAGAGAAGGTCTCTGCTGTGATGAATCATGAAGAGTTAATGCAGTTGATTGGCGATCACTATACCGGGGAAGCTCAAACGCTAACATCTGGTGCTGAAGAAAACTTACTTAAACTCGCGATATTACGCGGCACTATTACTGAGGAACAACAAGAGCGCTGGGAACATATCTGTAGTACATATGCCAGCAAACAAACACTTAATGTCGAGGGAGATCCAAGTCATCAAGCAGTGCAGCAACTCAGCCAGATTGCTCACTCGCTCGAAGCGATTAAAGTCGATGTCCAACAATCAGACACCGGGGATCTGATTAGGCCAATAAACCGTGTCGCCGCTGCTATGCATTTGCTCAGTAAAACATGGTCAGGCGATCATGAAGAACAAAAAGGTCCAAAGAAAGAAAAATGATAAAAAAGATCACACTTGTCTCTGCAATAGCTCTTTTAATGGCTGGGTGCGCAACATCCAAGTCAATAGTGTCTAAAGATTATACCCCCGCTGATGGGACCAAAATCTCCTTGACCTTAACCAAGGATCCCGGCGTAGCGATACGTAAAGATCAAATCCAGCAACTCGAAAGCAGGATCAAGCAAAAGTTAGCGGAACATGGGGTGCTCGCAGCCAATGAAAAAGCAGCCCAGCATGCCGTTGTGGTCAATCTACATTCTTTTAAGATGAGGGAAGATGCCGCACGTTTATTAGCTAGCACCTCCGCAGGGTGTGATTACATTAACGGCTCAGTTATGGTTACCGATAAAGCAACAAGCACTGAAATTGGAAAGTCAAAAGTCTCCATCAAAGGATGTGCATCATTAGATGTCACTTGGCAAGTTATTTCAAAGTATGCAAATGGCGTTGTTGATTATTTAACAAACGAGAAAGAGAGTTAAATATAGTCTAGCTGATTTATAGATGCCAAAAGCTTTGCTCTTGATATCTATAGATACTAAATTAGTAAACCTTTTTGACCACGATCATACCAATGAAAGTAAATATAGTAGCTGATGACAAAGAATAAAATACGGGAGTCATGATGAAATGTACAAGCTGTAAATCAGGCGAATTAGTCAGAACTTTTATCGATGGCCTATTTGAGGCTAAAACCTGTGATAATTGCGGTGGCAATTGGGTATTGGTTGAAGACTATGTCGAATGGAAAACAAAAAACCCAGAACATAAATTTGACATTAATGAAGACTTTGAAATTTCGGAAACAACAACAGCAATGCTATGCCCAGTATCTGGCATTATCATGCGTAAACTCAAAATGGGAGAAAATAGCAAACATCGCGTTGACTATAGCGCTGCTGTTGGCGGGGTTTGGCTTGATAATGGCGAATGGGAATTGTTAAAAGAACAAGGGTTAGCAGGTTCGTTGAACAATATCTTAACGGCTGTTTGGCAGAGAAATATTCAGCTCAGCACTACGCATAAGAATCTTGCAGAAGTGTATAAGAACAAATTTGGTAATGACGATTATGAGAAGGTCAAGGCATTCAGGGAGTGGTTAAACGAAAAAGCAAATAAAGCCGATTTAAAGGCTTACATCAATGCAGAAGATCCTTACTCTGCAATTAAGTAATCCACTCTTAAAACGGTAACAAGGATGAAATGTTTAACCTGTAACATATGTTCATTTGTTCAAGAGTTTTGAGTATTTTAGGAAACAAAATGAGTAAACGTAAAGTTGTTGCAGCTCTAGCATGCTTATGTTTTGGCACTGTAAGCGCTGATACATTAGTCTTCACTGAGTCAGGCTTTTCAATAAATAGTCTGGAAAATGAGCAAAGTGCAAAAGGAAGTACACCGATACAAATGCTACTGCCTTCGGCCAATGGCTTTTCGCCTAATGTGAACGTCCAACTGCAACCGTACAAAGGTTCTGTAGCTGAATATAGAGCGATAACGGAAGGGCAATTTAAGCAAAATAACTTAACCTTGATATCTCTAGAAGAAAGCGACGATGGTCAGAGTTTATCAATTGAGTACAAAGGTACACTTCAAGGCCAGAACTTACATTGGTATGCGAAATCCTTTAAAAAAGGTGATGTAATGTATTTGGTCACTGCCACCAATAGCGAAGCAAATTGGGAGCAATACAAGGAGCAGTTAATTGCTAATGTAGAGAGCTTCATTTTATTGTAACCCGTCAGAAACGCACCTAAGCCAAAACCACTTTATGTTTTATTGTACGTCGACATGAAGTGGTTACATCTCACTTACCACAACCAGTAACATGGCTTGAACCAACTGGAATGACAACTGGCAAGTATAGAAATATACTAGTATCTGTAAACTACCAACGCCATCTGCCTTTTAACTATGGCCACAAACAGATAAATGACGACAGCCTCGAGTACCAAAGAAATAAATATACCTAAGATCGGTGTTGGTCTAAGACATCCTCACTATGCTGATGCCCTAAACTCTGAAGCACAAATAGATTTTGTAGAAGTGCATTCAGAAAACTTCTTTGCGAGTGGCGGTGCAATACTTGCGGTGCTTGATGAAATCATTGAGAAATATCCAGTAAGTTTACACTCCACTGCACTAGGACTAGGGTCAGCCGAAGATATTCCTTCTGAACATTTGAGGAAGTTGAAATCATTGGCTGATAACGTTCGACCTATTTTAATGTCAGATCATGCCAGCTTTAGCTGGGGCCAACTAAAAAACCAAAGGGTGCACGTCGGCGATTTGCTACCTCTAAGCTTTAATGAAGAATCGTTAACAGTTTTAGCTCATAACGTAGACAGAGCACAACAATTTCTGGGTTCACAATTACTTATTGAGAACCTATCTGCCTATATCCAGTTTAATAATGACAGTATGTCTGAGACTGAGTTCTTAGTGAGACTCACTGAAATCACCGGCTGTAAATTACTGGTCGACTTAAACAATATCATCGTGACAGCCAACAATATTAGAGAACCCGACATACAGCATTATGCAAAAGCTTGGTTGAATCAAATTCCTGCCGACATCGTTGGTGAGTTCCACTTAGCAGGCTATACGCAAGTGCAAGTAGGTGAACTGGTGGTTGACGATCATAGCCAAGCAGTTTCTGAAGATTGTTGGCAACTCTATCGATATGCTTTGAAGCGTTTTGGACCTATTCCGACGCTGATAGAATGGGACAACAACCTCCCAAGTTGGCAGACGCTGCTCAAAGAAGCCAAATCAGCAAAAATGGTCGCTCAACAGGTTTTTAGTAAGGATCAACTGGCCCATGCATAAGCAACAAAAGAACGACGACGCTTTTAAGGCAGTATTTCAGCAGCAAGAACAATTTGTTGAGTTGATATTTAATGAGGATAATCATCATAGTTACAGTCGTGAAGGCATGGAAATTTATCGTCATAACCTTAAGGCGACAGCCACACAAGCTCTAGCTATCAGTTTTCCAACCGTACACACGTTAATCGGCGAAGACCTGTTCTCTTTCGCTACAGAACGGCTTTTATTACAAAACCCACCTCAACACGGTGACTGGGGTCTCTGGGGTAATGGGTTTGCCGATGTTCTGCAAGAACTGCCACAACTCGACAACTATCCTTATGTCGCGGATTGTGCGCGTTTAGATTTAGCAATCCATCAAATAGAAAAGAGAAAGAACCCTGTTTTTGACGCTGCTAGTGCACACCTGCTCACGGATATTGAATTGGACGATTTATATATTCAGCCATCAGACACTGTATTAACGCTAGCTTCTGATTATCCAATCATCGAACTCTGGCATATTCACTATAGTGATAGCTCAGAACAATATACAGAAAGGTTCAAAGAGCGCATTGCGGAGACAGGGTTTAGGCAATATGCATTAGTTTATAGACCTAACTATAAAGCTCAAATTCAAGAGCTAGAGCGATCTGAATACCAGTGGTTTAATTTATTAATGGAAGGCAAAAGCATCGGGCATGCATTAGATTTAATAGACACGGAGGATTTCCGACTAGAACAATGGCTCCCACGTGCGATTGAAAAAAACTGTATTGAAAGGTTTTATCAAAAGGCAAGTTGATCAGCTCATAGGCTGACCAACGTAACCTTACTTTTGCTAACAGCAATTACCAAGAAGCAGCGTTTGCTTGCTCGATATCGTAACGCCAGCTTTCGGGAATCTTAGCATCATCTAACAATGAACCAGGCTCAATGACAGGATACAACTGTGCATAGTTTTTAACTTCAGTACCTTGAACGCGTCGGTTAATATGCTTCGGTTCAAGCTGATGGATGCCATCAAGGCCTGCAGCACCAACTAATTCAACCAAGTTTTTAACTGTTTCATGGTGGAAGTTTGCCACTCGTTGAGACTTATCTGTCACGATAATCGCTTTATTGCGTGAAGGATTCTGTGTCGCAATACCTGTTGGACAATGATCAGAGTTGCAAGTACGAGCTTGTATACAACCAAGCGATAACATCATACCACGTGCAGAGTTAACAGCATCTGCACCTAAGGCAATGGCTCTGAGTATGTGGAAAGCAGAGAACATTTTACCAGAAGCAATAATACGAATCTTATCTTTGAGACCAAAGCCAATCAGTGCATTGTTCACAAAAATCAAACCGTCACGAATAGGCGTACCAACAGAGTTTGTCATTTCAGTCGGCGCTGCACCTGTACCGCCTTCACCTCCATCTACTGTGATGAAATCTGGTGTAATACCTGTTTCAATCATCGCCTTACATATACCTAAAAACTCGTCACGACGGCCAATACACAATTTAAAGCCAATAGGTTTTCCACCTGACAGCTCTCTCAATGTCTTAACAAAGCCTAACAATTCTGTTGGCGTAGAGAACGCCGAATGGGCGGGAGGAGAAACGACATCTTGTCCCATAGGTACGTGACGAATAGCAGCTATTTCTTCTGTTAACTTGGCAGCTGGCAAAATACCACCGTGGCCGGGTTTAGCGCCTTGAGAAAGCTTGATTTCAATCATCTTAACAACGTCTTTCGCTGAATTTTCTTTGAAAGTTTCGGGGTTAAAATTACCTTCGTCATCTCTACAGCCAAAATATCCTGTGCCTAGCTGCCATACAATATCGCCACCGTGTTCTAGGTGATAGGGGCTCATACTTCCCTCACCGGTATTATGAGAAAAACCACCAAGCTTAGCGCCTCGGTTCAATGACATAATGGCATTTTTACTCAAAGCACCATAACTCATTGCAGATATATTTAATGGTGAAGCCATGTAAGGCTTCGTGCAGTCTGGCCCACCGAACTTCACTCTCGGATCTAAATCAGTCAGATGTTTAGGTTGCATAGAATGATTGACCCATTCATACCCTGCACGGTTCACATCAAATATCGTCCCGAAAGGTCTTGTATCTCTAGCACCTTTTGCACGTTGATATACTAAGGATCTAAACTCTCTAGGAATAGGCGTTCCGCTGATATCAGATTCTACAAAATACTGCTGAATCTCATCTCTGAAAGACTCTAGTAAGTAACGGAATCGACCCAATACTGGGTACAGACGTCGTATAGAGTGTTTCGTCTGGAACATGTCATATACACCAAGGATTATAATGGGTCCAAACACAACAAAAGCCCATATAACCTGTTGATATAAAGCCGATAAAGCGCTAATTACCACAATAGATACTAGCGCGAATAAAACGAAGTTCTGACGCATTGTCATACGGTGAAGCCCTCTTTTTTAGTTTACTCTGTTTATTTATTTTACTTATTTTTAATTAAGCGGTTATTTGATAGAGGTTTTTCGATTTAAATTTCAATCTAATAATTCTAGCGCTCCCGCTGCATTACCAAAGTTTTCACTACTAGCAGATTTTGAGCCATTTTATTTCTTTAGTGCTATTCGCCCTTTAACTATTGCAGAGCCAAGGTAAAACACATTTTGAAGTCTTTGGCTTTCAACAAACTGACAACATTAACAGGTTATTCACCTACCTTGTTTATAAACCTTATAAATTGAAGTCCCTATAAGAGCAACTACTTCTCTCAGGCGTTTAACAAAACCTAAATCGCCTAATATATCTTAACCTTCATATCATTAAATGTTGGTTCCATTTTTAACCAATCATCTTGTTGATATTTATAGGTATTTATTGTCTTAGTTAATATTTACTATTCGCAACAAACCACCACTTTAGCAATATACTGCCACAGAAAACACAATATATTGCAACAATCCCTCTTTTTGATACCTATTCGACTAGATATTCGATTGGCACACGAATTGCTGATAAGCATATCGTCTGTACAAGTGAAACAGGGCGCTTTCTAAAGACAACTGCAGAAGTATGGATATACATGAAGTTGCGAATATACAAACTAGTTGCTCGTTTTAATAAATAGACTAGCAGTCTTAGTAATACACCATGAATTTGGCTTTAGCCATTAACCGATAACAAAAATAACTTATGGCATCAGAAAAGATAACTAAAAATAAAAATATCATCATGGTCACCGGTGTTGTCGGACTACTCGCCGCATTGTTGGTGGGTACTGGCGAATTCCTTTTGCACTTTGATCCTATTTCACGTTACTCAGAAACAAACTACGACTTCATGCTAGCAACGTCTGATAACCAGCAAACCTTAGGTCATTTTTTCGGCAGCCTTGCTGCGCCTCTATATGTTATCGGCTGTTGGCATATTTACCTTATGTTGAGCCCTGCTAATCAAAAATTAGCATTTGCTAGTTTCATTATCGGTGCTTTTGGTTTCATCGTTGGCGCCGAATGGATCAGTTCTCGCGCTAGTATCGGTGCTTTGATTCATATTCAGGTACAAGGAGCCAACCTAAATTCTCTCATAGCCTTATACCAAGATCGGTATGAATCCCTCCTCACGGTCATACGCATTACAACACTAGTGACATCTATCGTTTTCATCTACTTAGCTGCAAGCGGTCGGTCGCATTATGAAAAGTGGCATGCGTTTTTTAGCCCCATTGTATTGCTCCTTTTATCCTTTGTTATCTATTTGGTAAGCCCAAGTATAGGTAAATTTTTAATGCCAATTGCACTCAATATAGGCTTTGGTTTGTTTTTTATTATGTCACTGCTACAAGCAAAAAAGCTTAACGCACCTGCATAGCGTTGAAAGAGGAAAGTATGAAAAAACTATTGTTGCTACCAGTTGTTTTGGTTGCTGGTTTATTGCTAATTGTCATTGTGAGATTCACACTCGACAAAAGACTAGATTACAATGTATCGACAGAAGGCTTAACTATCCCGGTTTTTAACGCCTCGTCCCTTAGCTTTGATCAAGCGTTAAAAGATTCAGAATCCCTGCCATTCACCGGCAGTGCCATTATTGACATAGACAACGATGGCACAGAAGAACTGTTCATTGGTGGTGGGCCAAACCAAAAAGACGCACTTTTTCGCTTTAAAAATGGGGAATTTCAACAGCTCCCCGAAGACATACTGATAAAGCCAGATATAGCAGACGCTACCTTTGCTGCTGTCACTTTGGATGTCGATAACAATGGTTATTCAGACCTTATCGTAACTCGCACTACTGGTGTTTGGCTCTATAAGAATACTCAAGGTACATTCGACGCAGAAAAACTCGACTTACCTATTCCACCAGATACATCCCCGCTTTCAGTTGCAGTAAGTGATATCAACAGAGATGGTCATTTTGACATGTATGTCTCGGGCTATATCAAAAAAGAGTTGGTAGAAGGGCAGAACATCTTTAATAAAGAAGGCTACGGTGGAACGAGTATCATGGTCTTGAACAATGGTGATAATACCTTCACTGATATTACAAAATCTTCCGGCCTTTACTATAAGCACAATACCTTTATGGGGATATTCATCGATATAGATAACGACTCCTTAGAAGATCTTGTGGTAGCTCATGATACAGGTCACGTAAAAACTTGGAAGAATTTAGGTAACAATAAGTTCAAAGATATTAGTAATCCGAACAGTAACCAATACAGCTACCCAATGGGCATAGCAGTAACAGATTTAGATGATGACGGTTTAGCTGATTTTTTCTTCTCCAACGTTGGAACTTCCCCTCCCGCTTTCCTTGTTAAGGGCGATTTGAGAGACGATCAAGTGTTTAATCCAGATTGGATCATGTTCAAAAACAGGGGAGATTTCCAATTCTCAGATATTGCTCAACAGAGCAAACTCGCGAACTATGAATTCTCTTGGGGGGCTATTTTTGAAGACTTCAATCTAGATGGCTTAGATGATCTGGTTGTGTCTGAAAACTATATTGGTTTCCCACCACACGCCATCCCTTTTCTTAAACTACCTGGCCGTTTCCTACTGCAGAAAGAAAATGGAGAATTCGCTGAAACAGGACAGCAAAGTAATGTCATTAATACTGGTTTTGGTATTTCGCCAATAACCGCTGATTTCAATAATGATGGTTACCCCGATATCGTCCATATCAATATTGCTGGCGAGTCAAAGGTTTTTATTAACAAAGGCGGGAGCGCCAATTTCATAAAGGTCAAGCTACCCGACAACATTGAATCCATTGCAGCAAAAATAACGATCAAGCGCAGCGACGGTCGCATTATGAAGCGAGACTATGTGAGCGGAGAAGGTCTCAACTCAGACCAATCTCACATTCAGATCTTTGCACTGGAAAACGCACATGCCGAAGAAGTTCACGTGCAATACATAGACGGTGAATCAGCCGTCAAAACAGGCATCCTTATAAATACAACTGTTACATTCTAAAAAGAGGTTCTCATGAACAAAAAATTATTAGCAAGTGCTGCACTAACAGCCGTTTTAGCAACATCAGTATCGTCTGTCGCCAATGCTGCCGGAAAAGAGAAGTGCTACGGCGTAGCCAAAGCAGGCCAAAACGACTGCGCTAACCTGTCAGGCTCTCACTCTTGTGCTGGACAAGCAAAAGTGGACAACGATCCTGGCGAATGGAAGATTGTTGCGAAAGGCACCTGTAAAGAACTAGGCGGCATGTCTAAGAAGGAAGCCAAAGAAAAGTATCAAGCCAGTAAAGGTTAGTTAAACATTCTCACCAGGGCAGCCAACTACTCGGTATATCCTGAAGCTTTTAGGGTAGCTGAGGAGCTTGCCTGCTCTGATAAAAGAAAGGTCGTGGCGTTGGTTTGTCCAACCAATTCTACGTATCCAAAACAGGATTTCGTAAATATTTTCTAGTTTAGCCCAATTAGATGCCACAGCCTGCCCTAAATTGGCTGCTGTAGTTGAGCATAGGCACGAGCTGGATGTACAAGAGAAAACTTTATGATCGCACTAATATCAAGAGCTATACCTATTTTTAATCAAGCTGCGGGGTTATTAAACCTGCTTCAACCTGTTGCCTTGTTAGGGGCTCGCCTATATGTAGCGTGGGTGTTCTTTGCTTCAGGATTGACCAAAATAAGAGACTGGGACTCTACTCTCTTCCTTTTCGAGGAGGAGTATTATGTACCATTACTCAGCCCCGAAGTTGCAGCCTACATGGGGACAGCTGGCGAACTTGGCCTCCCAATACTGTTAGTTTTAGGTTTAATTAGCCGTTTTGGTGCTTTTGGCTTAAGCTTCGTAAACGTTATTGCTGTTATAAGTTTGGAAGATATTGCGCCTGCTGCATTATATGGACACGTGATTTGGGGTTTATTGCTTGCACTCATTGTTCTTTGGGGTGCAGGAAAAATATCCATGGATAGATGGTTAAATGCAAAGTTTAATCCCGAAAAATAGCGCTAGCTGTGACAAGAAGTATCACAATGCGGTAGTGAAAAGTGCATTTTCACTACCAATCCAATAAACAATATAGGAAGCAATAATATGCGCCACCTCATACTCCTTGTTATTTCGCTAATCATTACTCAATCTGTGAAAGCCGAAGAGAACCCTCACCACAGCAAAGAAGATTTCATTCACGGGCGTAACCACCTCTCCCTATTTTTAGGTGGCACCGACATTGATGGCGAAGAGCAAGGGTTCACATCGGGGTTGGACTATGAATACAGGGTCAATGACTTACTTGGTTTAGGTGCTGTTGTTGAATATGCGGGTGGTGAAATCGATGCTTGGTCGTTCTTGGCCGTTGCTGATATCCACTTGTACAAGGGACTAATTGCGCAAGTCGGTCCAGGCTTTGAAACAACCTCAGAAGAAGATGTTTTCATTACTCGTTTCGGTATGCTGTACGAATTTGAATATGAGCATCTCACCATATCACCTCAACTACACTACGACATTCATGATGGCGCTGAAGACGGTATTGTTTTCGGTCTAGCTTTCGGGTTCGCCTTCTAATACCAACACATTTATAGTTGAAGCATATTTGCATCAGGGTAGATGGGAAAACTCACATAGAAAGTGACCCCCTGATTATCTTCATTGTTCCTGAAATAGATATCACCATCTAATCGATTGACGAGTGACTTCACACACGACAGTCCAATCCCAAACCCTTCTGTGTCATTGTTTATTTTTGAGAACATTTTGAAAACAGCATCCGAGTTGTTCTCATCAATACCAATCCCATTGTCTGCAATAGAAAATATCCAATGTTTACCAGCTTCATCTTTAAGGGCATTGATGCTCACTTTCAGAACCCGTTCCTCTGAGCGGTACTTCACGGCATTACACAATATGGTGCTTAAAATAAACTTAAACGAAAACAAATCGGTTACTACCTCGGTTGGCATCTTACCGATATTCACTTCCACGCCTTTTAGACTAGCACTGTTCACTTGCAACATTTCATCAATAACGTCTAGCAGCGAAACATGCTCTAATTTAAACTCTTTATGCGAAATCGACGAAAACTCCAAAATACCGTTAATCAATTCATCAATCCTAGAGGTTGCCAAGACTGTGTATTTTAAGCTTGATTGAATTTCAGGGAGAACTTCAGGAAATTTAGCTTTACCCTCAGCAACACCCGCAACATTGTTTTGGACAACTTTGGAATGCCCAACGATATTAATCAAGGGTGACTTAATATCGTGAGTAATAATCCTGACAACTTCACTTAATCGCTCACGCTCGCTTACATAACGTTTACGCCGCCTTAGAATGATACGTTGCATTTGATTAAAGACTTTAGCAAGCTGCCCCAATTCATTGTCATATACAATTTCGATTTGATTTTGACGACCATGCGCTAAATCATTCGCGGCAACCTTTAACTCCAATATTTGTCTAACAATACGTCGAGCGTTCCCCCCCGTTAAGTAAATTGAAGTTGCCATTGCAATTAAGAGTAAAATGATCGCTAAAGTTGCTGCAGAGAAAGCGGCATCTTCTGTTCTTTGCGTATCAGCTTCTAACTTAACAATATGTGCATTTTGTATTTCTAGTAACCTTTGTTTAACCCTTTCAGATAACACCTTGGTCTCTTGCGTCATGATATACATGGAACGATTCCAATCAGACGCTTGTCTACTTTCGGTAACCTCGTTTGCAAGCTTCACATATACACCATATTGCCTATCTAACCAGTCAACAAGCGCCGCCGCATCGGAGGTTAAACTGTCTTGTCCTTGTAGTAGTTGGATATGTTCTCGAACCTCCTCTGCACTGCGCCTAAATCGATTAAGATGCGCTGTTTCACCGGTTAAAATCACTTCCGAAATCTGATGAATTGTCTCCGACAGTAAGAGGTGGGTATTCGATACAATAAGCTTCAAAAAGTTAGCGGCGTCATCATCACCTCGACTGTCCGTAATGCCAGACAATGCAGATTGAATATGGAAATAAATGGGCAACAAATCCCGTTGATAGATAACCAAAGATGGCTGATTACCAACATAACGTGCCGCATCTTCAACCCACCATTGGCTCGTATAAAGTGCATCTAGGTCGTTACCTAACTCAACTATCTGAGCTTGCTGTTCCTCATGACCTGAGTCCAACATCCTTTCTTTGACAGTGTTAAATGTAGGGAAAACATCCTTTTGCCATGTATCCCTGCGTTCATCTATCTTCGACTCGTCGGCATATAAGACCCAACTATTCAGTGAGTTAAGCGTACTTGTTACACGAGCACTGAGTTTATTTACCTCTAGCGTAAAAGGCAGTTGCTTTTTCGTTACATCAGAAGCATGTGAATGTAAAATAGCACTGCTGATAGACATTGTGATTAAAGCGACAATAGAAATACCAGTCACTTTAGCGCAGGTTAATATGTACTGAGTTTTAATAGAACGCATACGTTAATTAACCTGAACATCGATATTGTTAACACGCTTTAACTCATTTATCTGCTGTTGCAAAATACCTAACCTCTGATAAACATCTGAAGGCACAACTTTACCCGGGTAATAACTTGGTTTAATGTCAGGCTTTTCAGGCAAAAGAGCATGAAAGTGTCTTAGCTGGGATGCCACTAAAACAGCTAAATCATAAACGTCGCTAGGTTCAACGTTCTGCCTTTGTGTTTCGGTATCTTCTAGCGCTAAACAAGACTTACCAAACTTTTCGAACACATCACCCAAGTCCCCATACAAATAAACTAGTTGTTGATAAACTTCGTGCGGAGTCTTTCCTGACACTCTCGTGGTCGGGAAAAAAACAGCTGTTGCACCGGAGTATGTTTGCAATATCGCACTTGCCAATGCAATGGACTCTGTCACTTTTTGGTGTGCTTGAGCCGGGCTAAACTTGAAGTCCAATAATTGGTTAGTCATTTTATTGAGTTGAACAATTAGCTGAAAAACCTCTTTCGGACGAGCGGACTTATCGATGCTTGGTAGGGGCTTAGACCATGCAACATGCAACGCTTGCAGGACTGGTATCAAATGTTGACGCGCTCCTGTCAGCAGAGAAAGTACATCAGAAGGTGTTGCATTTAATTTATGTTCATCAATAACTTCACCCTCTTTACTGGTAAATTCGAACATAAGCTGTGCCGTCTTAGTGTGTAATGTAGCTGCTTGGAAATACACCTCCCGAGATGAAACACCACTGACACCAATGGTATCTACTTCAACTTTTCTAATCCCCATTTCAAAAGATATGCGTTCAAGCATATCTTCAATTGCAACTACATGTTGGTATACCTGAGGTGGAACAATATCCTCACTTTCTGGTTGCTGCGCAGCAATAGAGGAAGAAAAAAGTATAGTACTTAGCAACCAAAGTTTAATCATTGAATCACTCATTTAGTTTTTGTAATACCCAGTTTTTGCATACGGAACCTCAAAGTGCTCGGGTTGAGCTCTAATATTTTAGCCGCCCCGTTATCTCCCGACACACGCCAATGACAATATTCTAAAACCCGAATGATATGCTGCTTCTCTATCTCTGATAACGCGATCAATACTTCGTCAGTGGTCGAGCGAGATTCAGCCTCACCTGATTCACTAACAGTCTCTATATCAACAAACTTTTCAGTTTGGAATCGCCCTAAAATTACCAGTCGTTCGATGGCATTCTGTAGTTCTCTGATATTACCTGGCCAGTCATGATGTCTTAAATAATTTATATGTTCTTTTTCAAGCTTAATCGAGCCTCTTGCATATAGAGAGCCAAATCGTTCAATAAAATGGTTCGCGAGAAGAATAATGTCATCCGCCCTGTCCCTCAAAGGCGGAACAATAATAGGTATTACATTCAGTCGATAAAATAAATCCGCTCTAAAACTACCGCGCTGAACCATGCTTTCGAGATCTCGGTTAGTTGCTGCGATAATTCGAACGTCCGAATGGATAACTTTACTACCACCTATAGCCTCAAAAGCTCCCTCCTGCAAGACTCTTAGCAACTTCGCTTGCACAGCGAGATTCAATTCGCCAATTTCATCGAGAAACAAGCTTCCACCGCCTGCTTGCTCAAACTTACCTACGTGATCACGAACTGCACCTGTAAATGCGCCTTTAACATGACCAAACAGTTCGCTCTCAACCAAATTCTCTGGAATAGACGCACAATTGAGCTTAATCATAGGCATGTGCTTTCTTGCGCTTTGGCAATGTATCTCATTGGCAACCAGCTCTTTTCCTGTCCCGGTTTCACCTAAAATAAGAACATTAGCGTCTGTATCAGCAACATTGGCAACTGTCCTTTTCAGTTTTAAGATACTGTCGTTAAAACCGATAATACTGCTTGTTTCGAGGTTTGAATTGGCTGCCAAGACACGGTTCTGAGCGATAAGGTCATTCTTTTCTCTATTGATTGTATCAATGACTTTTTCCGCTTTTTTGACTTTCTGTGCATCCGACTTATTTTGAAAAACAAACAGCTGTTCTTGCTCACTTAAGTGTCGATGAAATAGCTGAAATGGCGTCAGTTGGTTGTTAATCAGGATCTCTACATAAGGGCCTTGTATGTTTTCTCCTGTTGCTTGAATAATCTGTTCTCTATCAAGTAACCGCTCTAACTCAACGCCTTTTTGCAAAAAATAGACACCGTACTTTCTAGCAGCATTCTTACCGACATCGAGTATCACAAAATCGTTGTCTGTCACAATCATCAAATCAGTAGCACTATCAAATACAGTGCGCATTCGTTTTTGGGCATCAACAAGTTCTGCTTGTAGTTTGGTTTGTTGAATAGCCTTGGAGACAACACCAGGTAAGAGTTCTAAAAAGCGGCAGCCAACATCTTTAACAACATAGTCCTTCCCTCCCTTTTGCATAGCTTCAACGACCAAACTTTCATCTCCCATGGCCGTTACCAGAACACAAGCTAGCTTATCTCTGTAGCGTTCAACGACGTCAATTCCTGTCGCGTCTGGCAACTGATAGTCAACCAGAGCTAAGTCAAATTGCACCGTTTTCAACATTTCATCTGCAGCAGAGGCTGTACCGACACTAGTTAAATCAACATTAATTTTCTTGAGCGAGGCTGAATACAATGGCCACAACCCCTCATCATCCTCTATAAGTAGCACTTTGTATTTTCGCATTCATTACCTGTCTATTAGCCGTAGAAAAATTCGCTTTAACCGCAGCATGTTGATTTTTCGCAATATACTATAAAAAAATAACACAATATATTGTAAAAAATGCATGTTTTAGCTGGTCCGCCCAAACCATTCCCTATGGCACACCCTTTGCTGTAGTCGCCAATAGTAAAATTCACCAATAACAATCATGCGTTAATATATTTGCGGGAGATGAAATGTCAGAAAAAAACTTTATTGAAGTCACCAGTCCAAGTACCGGTGCTGCATTAAAAAAAATCCCGTGCGATTCGACTCAATCCATAGAGAAGAAAATAGAAGCTTGTCATGATTGCTACAACCAGCAGGCTCCCTCTTTAAATATAGCGGCTCGAATTAAAATCCTCGAAGATGTCGTTGCATTCATGCAACAAGACTATCATGAGCTTGCGTTACTCATCGCGTCAGAAGGTGGAAAGCCTTTACGTGACGCCTATGTGGAGACCGATAGAGCAAAGTTCGGTGTTAAATTAGCAATAAGTCATTTGATGTCTCATGGAATAACAGCAACACCACTCAATACGTACTCGTCAAGCACACGACATGAAATGACGACCACACATGCTGCTATAGGCCCTGTTATAGCAGTGAGTGCTTTTAATCACCCGCTGAACTTAGTCACTCACCAAATTGTCTCTGCATTTGCAGCAGGTTGTCCTTGCATCATAAAACCAGCTGCAGATACGCCGATTAGTTGTATTCGACTCGTACAGCTCTTTGAAAAAGCAGGGTTACCGCCAGGATGGTTAGACTTCATTATCACAGAAGACAATGCTCTTGCAGAAAAAGTCGTCACTGATCCTAGGTTCGCCTTTTTTAGCTTTATTGGCAGTGCAAAGGTTGGTTGGTATTTACGCAGTAAATTACCGCCGGGTACACGTTGTGCTCTAGAACACGGTGGTATCGCTCCAGCATTTGTTGACGAGAGTGCTGACATTCATTCGGCGGTTAAAAGTCTTGTTTCAGGTGCGTTTTATCATGCAGGTCAAGTATGCGTATCGACGCAACGCATATTTATTGAACAGTCGGTTTTTCAAGACTTCCAGGAAGCTTTCTGTCGTCAGGTAGAAGAACTCGTCGTTGGCAATGCGACTAACTATGGTACGCAAGTTGGTCCACTAATTAGAAAGAGGGAAGTCGATCGCATTCATGATTGGGTCGAAAACGCAAAAATGTTAGGAGGCAATATACTGATTGGAGGTAATCCGTTATCCAATCAATTTTACTCACCCACTGTCATTAGCAATGCACCAGCTAACGCAATTATAAACCAACAAGAGGCCTTTGGCCCGGTCTGCAGCCTGATGCCTTACACCGATCTAGATATTCAAATCCAAGCATTGAACAAGGAAGATTACAGCTTTCATAGTGCTGTTTTCTCAGATTCCAACCACACCATTCAAAGGATTTATTCTGGATTACAAACAGGCTGTTTGATGGTTAACGAACACACAGCATTTAGGCACGATGCGATGACCTTTGCAGGTTTAAAACAATCTGGTCTCGGTGCAGGAGGAATGCCTAAAAGCATTCATCATATGCAAGTTGAAAAACTCAAAATCACTAATGTTCTCTAAGGGAGGTTAATCGTATGCAAGCTTCAGATTTACTCGTTAAATGTCTTGAAACTGAAGGCGTAGAATATATTTTTGGTGTTCCTGGTGAAGAGAATGCTGACTTCATGATGTCACTAGAAAAATCGACAAAAATTAAGTTTGTCTTAACCCGTCATGAGCAAGGTGCTGCTTTTATGGCTGAGATTTACGGCCGCTTAACCGGCAACCCAGCAGCTTGTTTGGCAACCCTAGGCCCTGGAGCGACTAACCTAATTACAGGCGTCGCCGACGCTAATATGGACAGGGCACCCATGATTGTCCTGACAGGCCAAGGCGCTACATCAAGGCTTCACAAAGAGTTACACCAAATCATGGATGTTGTCGAGATGTTCAACCCAGTGACTAAATGGGCAACAACAATCATTAATGCAGATACCATCCCTGAGATAACCAGAAAAGCCGTGCGTCTTGCGCGTTCAGAAAAGCCTGGTGCCGTGCTAATCGAACTACCAGAAGATGTTGCTAAACACGAGACGAATGAAGTACCGCTCGAACCTCGGCGCTATAGGCGTTCGGTCGCTAACATGGAAGACATCGAGCGCCTTGCAGCAAGAATACAAACAGCAAAAAGGCCAATCATTCTTGCAGGTAACGGCTGTGTCAGGAAACGGGCGAGTCAACAACTAAATAGACTCTGTGAAATGACCAATATAGGTGTCCTCAATACCTTTATGGCAAAAGGTTGTGTCGATTTTGACAAACCTTACTCGCTATTCACGATTGGATTAGGTTCAAAGGACATAGTCACCTGCGCCATTGATGCGTCAGACTTGGTCATTACTATTGGTTTTGATATGGTCGAGTATCATCCGAAATTATGGAATCCTGATGGCACTAAAAATATCGTCCACCTTGATTTTATTCCTGCCGAGATAGACAAAAATTATCACCCTGAAATAGAGGTTGTTGGTGATGTGGCAGATTCATTAGAAATGCTGAATGCCCAAATCGAAAACGGTGTTTTCACCTTCAACTTACAACAACAAACAAATACTCGATCAGATATGCTTGCCGAGTTAAACGCCTGGAGAAATGACTCTGCAACTGGCAAAGTTAAACCCCAGAAAGTACTATCAGACACACGTGACCTTATGCCCGCAGACAGTGTCCTATTGTCTGACGTCGGTGCCCACAAAATGTGGATTGCCAGGCATTATCAATGTCACCTACCTAATACTTGCCTTATTCCCAATGGTTTTTGCTCAATGGGGTTCGCTCTCCCTGGTGCTATCGCCGCATCTATGGTCTACCCAGACAAACCCATTATTGGTATTGCCGGCGATGCTGGATTCTTGATGAACGTGCAAGAAATGGAGACGGCAAAACGGCTTAACAACAATATCGTTATGATGGTTTGGGAAGATAACGAATATGGGTTAATCGCCTGGAAACAATGGGCAGAGTTCGGCCATCACACTGACTTGTCTTTTGGTAATCCCAAGTGGGATTATCTAGCGAAAGCGTTTGGCTGGGATTATCACCAAGTCAATGACAGCGTAGATATGAAGCCACGACTTCAAGAAGCACTTGATCATAAAGGACCCAGCTTGGTCGTTGTATCTATCGACTATGATGAAAACCAGAAGTTAACGAAGAAGTTAGGTCAGCTAACTTGCATCATATAGAACCGTTTAGTGACGAATGGCCGGATTATCGCCTATTATCCTATAGGGTGTTATGACCTGGCTGTTCATCACGCCTACTTTTTAATCTATATTTTATCAAAAAAATAAGGCTTATTTCATGTTAGTTCAAACTGTTGGCAGCATTCTAGCATTTGGTGCAATCGGGTTTGTTGGGCTTATTATCGCTCGCCGTGTCGCAATACCTTATTCTTTGATATTGGTTATTTTGGGGTTTGCTACCTCCTTCCTGCTAAAGCCACTGGGATGGGATACAGGAATACGCGCGAGCAATTTCGAAGACTTGATGCTCTTTGTACTTCTACCTATCCTCATCTTCGAAGCGGCTTTTAGCCTCAATATAAAAGCCCTGTTTCGATTTATGCCTAACATTTTAACACTCGCAACACTCGGGCTGGTCATATCAACTGTTTTAACAGCGATTATGCTCTTTTTTGGCATTAACCATGAAGGTTTCCCGATAATTGCAGCGTTATTAGCCGGTGTCGTTATCTCTGCAACTGACCCCGTCGCTGTCGTCAGTCAACTAAAACAAATGAAGGCACCGGAAGATCTGAATATATTGATCGAAGGCGAAAGCTTGTTTAATGACGCAACAGCCATTGTCTTATTTGGCATTCTCTTATCAATTGCATTAGGCACATCCGAGCCGTCAATTCTAGGTGCTCTAGGAGAGTTCGGGCTTGTATTTGGGGGCGGTATTATTGTCGGATATATTAGTGGATTTACTCTGGCAAAACTTACTCAATTGATCGATAAATCTGCCCCTAATATGACCCTAACCACCTTATTACTGGCTTATGGCACTTTTTACATCGCTGAACACAGCCTCCACGTATCTGGTGTGGTTGCTGTGTTATTCGCTGCCGTTTCATTCCGAAAGTTCGCAGAAGAAACGCTTCAGAAAATCAATCATGACATACACGAAATCTGGGAGTTCCTGGGTATCTTCGCCAATATCTTTGTGTTTATCTTGCTAGGGTTGGTCATTACTGTAGATATGTTCACTATGATGTGGATTGCTATGCTACTCGCCATAGTTGCAGCGTTTATATCTCGACTAGTTGCTGTTTATAGTTCCGTTTGGCTGAATAATATTACCTTTGGCCAAAAAACACCGACCAAATATCCGCCTATTATGATTTGGGGAGGCCTCCGTGGTGCAGTGACTATAGCGCTCGTATTATCTCTACCAACAGAATTACCGTATTGGTGGACCATACAATCTATCGGTTTTGGTGTCGTGTTATTTACTCTGGTGTTCCAAGCGACGACAACCCCCATCCTGATGCAAAAGCTTAAACTGTAATAACAATGGCCTCATTCGGAAAAGCAGCACTTCCAGTATTGATCACAATTGGGCTATACAACGCGCTTCATGTATCATCGATGACATGGACGGGATTATCACCTTGCCCTAATGTAATAGAAATACCTATCTGTTATATCGTAAGCGTTGGTTATGCACTCATGTTTATGTTTAGCTTGTCAGATCAGCTTATCGGTAACTACGCCAAACCATTTTTTGTTGGCTGGAGTATTGTTTTTACTATTGCGAGCTTCGGTGTAGGGGCCGAGCTAACCCTAGGCAATACTTGCCCCAAGAGCGGTTGGACCATCCCGCTATGCTATATTTCATTCATGCTTTGTTTAATTATTCTCTACTTACACAAACGAACGCGTAAACTTATCAGCGCCAATTAAACAAAAGCATGACACGCCAAAAATTACCAAGACAAGTCATCAGGGATTTCGTAATCCGCATACCAATCATCTTCTTCAGAGCTTCCTTTGTTTTCAGCTTGTACCTCTGCTGAGGCTATATAAACAATACTATCTTCATCCCTTTCAGCGATTTTATCAGCGACTGGCGTAGGGACGATCTCGTAGCTCTCTCCACTTTTAACAATAGCCAGCTTACCTTGGCTAACATGCTTATTCGTTACTTCATTAACAAACAAACGTTTGATTTTATTGTCATCAGTAAAATTACAAGCAACTTCACCATTGTTTTTAGGTTGCTTATTTACCTCAATCAGCTGCTTGATTTGCGCTTGGACCGCCTTCTCGTCTGCTAGCTGTTTAGCTTTAGCATTTAGCTCTCTATCTTTTGTCTTTTTGGCTTCTAATGCATCCTTAGCAGCCTGACTATTTTCATCAACTTCAACTATTTTGTGTTTTTTGTTGATTTTATTCTTCTTACGTTTCTCGTTCTTAATTTTGACCGCTTTCTTTTTATCAGCCAAACCGGCTTTAAGTAACTGATCTTGAAGAGACAATGCCATGTGCTACCTACGAACTAAGTGATGAATTTTGTTATTTTAATACTAAACACAATGAGTTGAAATGTTGAAAAGAATGAATCTGAGAAAGATTGAAGCTAACTTGTGTCATTCAGCAATGGCACAGGGAATGGAGTATGCTCAAGTCTTTGCAGATTAAGCGGCAATCGCCAAGTCAAAAGCGAAGCAACTGCCTTTCCCTAATCGACTCTCCACTTGGATATCTGAATCTAATAAAGTCAGTAATTTTTTGCTGATAGGTAGCCCTAGTCCAGCATGTGTGCCATCTGACTCATTTGTATTTTCAGCCTGATATCGTGGATTAAATATTTTAGGAATATCTGATTCACTCATACCAATGCCGTTGTCAATGACCTCAAACCTTACATTATTGGCTTTTCCACTGACACGGACTTCTATTTTGCCACCTCTGTTGGTATGGCGTATCGCATTATCAATAATGTTTGATAAAACGCGTTCAAGCTTACCCATATCGGTGTAGACCTGATAATTAAACTGGGCTGGATTAATCACTATCTCAAGTGACTTCTCTTTTGCTTGTTCCTCGAATTTAGCTACAACATCGTAAACTAACTCAGCAACTGGGAAGGCTTCTTTTTCTAAATGATATTGTCCTGTTTCAAGATAAGTATACTCAAACATTTGATTGATCAGTTGCTGTAAATTCTGCGCACTTTTACGACAAATCGCTGCATATCGTGCCCTTTGCTCGTCATTAACAGTCGCTGTAGAATCCTCTAACATCTCCATATAACCCTGTAATTTTGCCAGGGGTGTCCTTAAGTCATGAGCCAGATTGGCTAGCATGTCTCGACGCATAGAATCCAATTGCTGCAACTCATCAAACTGAGCATGTATATGATCTAATGTATTGTTAAAAGCAGTACCAAGCTTTTGAACTTCATTACCACTTTGCGAATGCCAAGGCATCTTTCCTTTCTGAACGGCTTCCGGGGTAAAATCAGCTGATGTTACCGCTTCCATTGCTTTACTCAATAACCTTAAAGGTGCGGTGAAATAACGGAAAATAGCCAATAATAAGCCTAAGAGTAACACCAAACTAATCGCCACAAAGTATGCCCAAAACAGCGTCGACTTATCATGATTAAGCATGGTGATGACCGACTCATATTGCCTACCACCGATAATAATATATAAATACCCTTTCATATCAGTACCAGACACAAGTGCTGCTGCAGAGAACACTTTATCCGAATCCGCATGAAGAGGATCATTACCGCGTATCGCGGCACTTTTATCATTACTGATAAAACCCTGAATTGGTGTTAGATCAACAAAGGCTCTTTCTAAAGGAGAACTAGTGTCAAGTCGATGTGTAACCTCTCCCTCAGTATTCAACAAGTAAAACTCAAAACCGGGCATTAGACGACTCAAATCCGTCATGATTTGGTTTACCTGACCAACGTGATTATTAGCATCACTCAATGCAGGATGGTTATCGACCAGTTGCTGCGCTAAATCTACATGTAATAATTGTTGCGCATGCAACTGCGTATTGGTTTGCAGGTGATTTGTCCACCATATAAACAAACCAATAACCAGCATAAAAACACCGACCACCGAAATGGATAAACGCTGGTAAAAACATAACTTCATTAGCTATTAAACACCTTGCAGATTGAATTTGTACCCAACACCCCAAACTGTTTGCACAATTTTTGGCGCCGCAGCATCAACCTCTATTTTTGCACGCAAGCGATTTACATGAGAGTTAACCGTGTGCTCATAGCCACTATGGTGGTAACCCCAAACAGCTTCGAGTAGTTGTGCACGGGAGAAAACCTGATTTGGGTGGTTAGCAAGGTGCAGCAACAATTCAAATTCTGTCGCTGTTAAGTCCAATTCTTTTTCATCTAAAAAGGCTTGATGTGTTTTTTGATCAATCGTGAGCTTACCGATAACCAAAGCATCATCTTCATTTGCCTCTGTTTCGGTAGCCGCTTTTTGAATAACATGCACTTTGCGCAATTGCGAACGAACACGCGCTTGCAATTCCCTCACACTAAAGGGTTTTGTCATGTAATCGTCAGCACCAAGCTCAAGTCCTAACACACGATCTGTTTCTGAATTCTTTGCAGTTAACATGATAATAGCTTGTTCTGGCTGTGCATCTCTCACACGACGGCAAATATCCAAACCATTAACGTTGGGAAGCATGACATCCAAAATAAGTAATGCGTAGTCGTTGGATAACGCGCTGTCTAAACCCTCTTGGCCATCGTTGCAATGTGCCACTTCAACGCCCAACTCTTCAAGGTTAACGCGAATAAGCTCCGCAATATCCGCATCATCTTCAACTACTAAAACTTTATCTGACATTAATTTTCCTAAGTATTTAAAACATTCACTTGCCTATTCTAGGCTACAACATACACAAAATTGAACTTTTTTTGCACTGTTAGCTGAATGATTCATGAACACAAAGGATAAAATCTAAATATCGCGTGGTTATCACGAAACAATGGACATTTAGTCCATATTAATAGACAAGTTAGATGATGGGATATTTGACGGCTACACGAAGCGAATGATGAACACAATTACGGCACTTCAATGGTTTAAAGTGCCGATAAAGTCTAAGCACAAAATTAGTAAAGCAAACTGTATATTTTGCGACGATACGTGCTTGCTAGAGGATCGCCATCAGGTAAAGCATTGATCATATCCAGCGTTAGCTTTTTTGCTTCACCATAGTTCAAATCTTTCTTTAACACACTGAGCAATAATTCCAACGCCTCTTCGGTGCGATTAGCTTGTTGCAACTGAACCCCGAGCTTCACTTTAAGCTCTAAATCATCTGGCGATTTTTCAATATCAGCTTCCAACGCTTTAATTTCAGGAGAGTCTGCCGCTTGCTCAGCTAGCTCAATTTTACCGAGTAAAACACTATACTGATGATCTTGATCAACCAGACCAATAGTTTCTAGTAACTCCTTTGCTTGTTCAATGCGTCCAAGCTCAATGTATATATCTGCTAATACGAATTTAATGTCCGTACGTTGTGGATCAATCTCATAAGCTTGCTTGGCCAAGCTAAATGCCTGTTGATAATCCTGTTCTTCAACAAGTGCTTGAGCTTGCAACAGCAAACCATCCTCAACCTTCGGAAGGTGTTTTTCCAGCAAAGCGCGTATTTCCTGCTCTTCTTGAGGCCCAGCAAAACCATCTATCGGCTGACTATCTTTCACCAACATAACGGTTGGTAAACCTCTCACACCAAATTGCTGTGCTATTTGCTGCTGTTCATCACAATTAACTTTCGCCAGAATAAGATCGTTAGGATATTCAACGGCAATTTTTTCAAGCATTCCCATCGTTTGTAAGCTAGGTTCATCCCATTCAGCCCAAAAACCAACCATAATCAATGTTTGCTTAGACTGTTCCACAATGACCTGCTGGAAATTTTCAAGGGTGATAGGTACTATGTTATCCATATAAGAGTTAGCTCTCTGGCGTTTTGTAATGCCGTATTATGTGGGGTTTTCTCGCGACAAAACAAGATTGAAACTAAAAAAGATGCAGCCAATGACAAAAGAATATCAATCCTTTAAAGAATTTTATCCTTACTACTTAAAAGAGCATCGTAATAAGGTTTGTCGACGCCTTCACTTCATCGGTTCTATTCTAGTATTAGCGATTATTATCTGGTCGGTATCGACAGGCACATGGTCGGGTTTGGCGCTAGTTCCAATCTGTGGTTATGGTTTCGCTTGGGTTGGGCACTTTTTCTTTGAAAAGAACAAGCCCGCAACATTCGAATACCCACTCTACAGCCTGGCCGGGGATTGGGTCATGTTTAGGGACATTCTAACGGGCAAGTTGAGATTTTAATTAACCTGAACAACACATTGATGAAGTTGAATGTTTTTGGGAGAGATGTAGAAGTCATCCGAAGGAATGACGAATGGGCCGTTTTTTACATTGGCGGTGAAGGCAAGAAAAGATTAGCTAACGATATACAGATACCCGAAGATATAAATGCTGCGGAGCTATTAGATTACATAAGCGATTTGTGCCATGAGTGGGCGACACTCAAATATCCAAAGGTACAATTGTTGTCTTCACAGTGAGATTACTTCATAAGGACATGGAAAAATAAATTATACAACTTGGAATACCTTTTCCAAACTACAGCAAACATCAATCGCTGAGGTATACGCACTTATCGTTAAAAGCAAGCTCAATAAATGGCTATAGTAAGCAGACAAGCTGCATGTTATTCCGACTGAACCGACTCCAAAGGTAACACTTTAAACCGTTTATACCAATCTGCATAAGTATGTGTTCATTTAGTGCTCTAATTAATATGGTTTAGCACTAATAAATCTTTTTTGTAGGAGCAGGCTTTAGCCGCGAATAAACCTTTTTTGTAGGAGCTGGCTTTAGCCGCGAATAAACCTTTGGGTGAGTAACATTCGCGGCTAAAGCCAGTTCCTACCAGATTCGTATTATACCTGCTTTATCTCAAAAGAAGCTGCCAGTAACCGACATCTACCCATTTACCGAACTTAAACCCAACTTGATTAAAGTGCGCGACCTTGTTCATGCCAAACTTTTCATGAAGTGCAATACTTGCTGCATTAGGCAGGCAAATCCCTCCCATCACTGCGTGCACCCCAATCTCTTTAAGTTGGTCTAACAAAGCAGCATAAAGCTCACTTCCATAACCTTTACCATAAGCACTCGTTGCCAGATAAACGCTGGACTCAACTGAGTATCGATAGGCCGAACGTGTTTTCCATTTGGTTGCATAGGCATAGCCGATAATATGTTCATTCTCGACCGCCACCAGCCAAGGAAGGTTCGCTTCTGTAACATTGGCTATTCGTGATGCCATATCCTCGATGGATACAGATTCTTCTTCAAAGGTTACCGTAGAGTTGAGTACGTAATGATTGTAGATATCGACGATATCTCTTAGGTCTGCATGTGCCACTTTTCGGATCATTTCAACTCAAGCGTCATAAATTGGCTATGGGGATCGGATTTATAATGACTAAAAGGACCGCAATATTGAAAACCAAACTTCTCGTAGAGTGAGCGGGCCGGTTTAAAAAAATCCATCGATCCGGTCTCTAAACTCAACGTTTCAAAATGACTAGCCTTACTATAGTCAATGACATGCCGTAACAACGCTGAAGCAACACCTTTATTCCTGGCATCATTAGCTGTTCTCATCGATTTTAACTCACCATGTTTAACATCTAATCGTTTAATCGCAACACACCCCAACAAAATGCCATCCTCCCAGGCACTGAAAAACGTTATTACGGGGTCTTTTAACGCATCAATTTTTAAGGCATGCACATTCTCAGGCGGAGAAGTGGCGTACATATCAACCAGATGCTCTTCCAAAAGCTGAATAACACCACCACAGGCTAAATCATCTATTTTGATATCCATTTACGTCCTATTCTCTTTCCTAATGACTAATTTTAGCGCTGACCAGACGTCGTCAATTGCGCAAACCTTCACATCGACTAGCCCTAAAGGCAGGGCTATATCACGTACTGTGCCTTCGGTGATATCTGTCACCACTTTTGATGATTTCTTTGGCCAAGACACCCAAATCATACCGTTCTGCTTTATTCTTCTGAGATAATTTGGAAGGTGTTTTTCCATCTCTTGCCTTTCCTTCGTGAAGAGATGGATAATATCTAACTCAGCTGCCAGTCTCTTGTTAAAAGTGACATTCTCGGGAAGCCCTTCTAAAAGGATCGCATAGTCCTCAGGAGAGTTTTTAACATAAGCTTTAAAGGCTTGCTTAAACCCCAGCTTTTTCCACAAAGGCGTTCCTGAATAACCACTCATGTATTAAAGCCTCACTAAGGCGTGTCGAACTTGTGTATCACTTCATCTGCAACGATAAAAGAGCCCAACCCTAACAATATTGAGCCAGACACACGCTCTTGAATAGTCTGTGCTTTAGGGTTATTCCTAATCGAGTTAGCCATCTTGTTCGAAAATACAGTCACCAAAACATCGCACGGAATAGCTGAAATAGTCACGATTAAACCTAAGACTAATAGCTGACTTGTTACCGCGCCTGATTCAGGAGACACGAATTGAGGAAGAAAAGCTAAAAAGAACAATGCCGTTTTAGGGTTAGTCACCTCAACAATTACACTTTCTCTAAAAATCTTAAACAACGACTTCTTATGGCTTTTTTTAACCTCAAGATCGTCTTTCTTAGCGCTAGAGCGCCAATAGCTAACTCCAAGATAAATCAAATATAGCGCACCAAGCACTTTAATCAGCAAATAGAGATTCGGTGAGTAGCGAAGCACCGCAGACAACCCCAGAATAGTCGCCAATAAATGAACAAGACTGCCAACAGCTAACCCTGCAGTAGCCACTAAACCGCCTTTGATACCTTGAGAAATCGACCTCGCCAAAACATACAAATTCGAAGGTCCCGGCGATATATTCATGATAAACGCTGCAAGCGTAAAAGTGATTAAGGTATCAATGGATGGCATCGTAAAGCCTTAAGTAAGTTGAATAAAACACCGATTAATTATTACGCAAGTTTCCTACGCATAGCTAGCGTAAAATCATTTTTATGCGAGGGAGAAGTTAACGCGCTCTAGAGTCGAACTTGAAAAGTAGGCTAAGGAGTCCCCTTCCCGTAAACAAATAATCGGCCAATAGCCAAGAGCTCACTTATTCAAGGAAGCGAGTCGACTCCCCTTACCTTCTCAATCTTTATAGGCGAAAAAAACGCTCTATATCTATTCAGTCTTTGGCTTGCTATCAACACGCGGTAGTGCTGAGACACTAGCTGGCTCTTCGGGGATTTCCACTTTCCCTTCTTTTTCAAGAGAATTAGTAACTCTCGCAATATCTGCTGATACTATGCTCTCAACTCTTTCAACAAAGAGTATGTTAGCTTCCCCTTCTTCCATACCTTTATACGGCCCAGCTTTATATTTATGTAACCACTCTTCCTTCTTTAACGCTTCCTCGTTGGCTCTATAATTAAACCAGTTTGGCTGTGGTTGTTTAAGCTTATCAAGTCCCGCTATCACCGATATACATGCAGAGATGACGGCTCCAATAACCCCTCCATGGACAATCAACCAATCAGATACTGTCTCAAACGCTACCAGTACGGGAATAATCGCTCCCAAGAAAATGATCGAAGTTTGGTAGGACACAAAGCGTTTCTTATTTTCTGTCGCTTTGTCTTCATACCATTTCCGCTGCGGAGTCACTCGATTCTCTAGATATTCCTTCATATCAAACACCTTATAGCTCTATTTGCTCTCTGTTTTTGTTCTTTTAATTTTATACACTTTACTGCGTTTACCATCCTTAACGTCAACCAACTTCATTTCAATCAACCGCTGAAGGTGCACCCTGATATCATGCACATCGAAATTATCTAAAAGCTGAAACCCAGGTTGACTTGGTCCCCATTTTTTAATTCTAATCACATTAAACCAGTATTTCTTGTATTTGGTTAGAAATTTAATCAATAGCTTTCTAAGGTCTTCATTATCTCTATTGCTGAAGCTATCAGCCAGATCGATACCTATATCAGATTGGCTCTCTTCCAAGGCTTCTTTGACTCTTAACGCAACCTGTTTAAATTGCTCATCTTGTTCATATTGGGATAAACCATTCATCGCCTTTTCTTTTGGGAGAAATTGGAATTGTGAAAGGCTGGTTTCTATCATTTCACTCTTTCCTTCCATATAACTGAACTTTGTATGTTCAATTAAACATGGTCGAACAACAATAGGTATGATGACCAAAGATTCTAACTCCTCCACATCACCATCATTTCCTACATCAGGTATGGAATCCATATCAGCTTTTTTCAGCAACTTTGGTAACTCTTGACTACGGATAAACTCAGAGGCAAGAAAGGCAGGGCTTACCAACAAAATGGCAACCTTCGCATGTTCGATAGCATCATGTATCTGCTGAGTCCAATTAGAACCTAGTTGCAGTTTCGTATCTTCCCAGACGGCAATATGCCCTTCTAAATCAAGTGGTTGAAGGCATTGAACTAATCGATCAAGCCACCTTTTTTCTGGATCGTCTGAACGATTGTCATAACTGGCATAACTGATGAATACTTCTAACTTGTCTTTTTCCACCCTTCTTCCCTCTGTATGTCATAGACGAATACTTTTCGTACATTAAGTGTTGCGTAACTTGAAGAACTCTCACCCAACTACACAGTAAAGATCAACAGCCCCTATCCTAAGCTTACAAATTTAACAATCTTGGTTACTTAGCAAACTTCCTACGCATAGATAGCGTAAAGTCGTTTTTCATATGCCTTGAAAATGAGCGAAAGACCCTTAGATCAGGCTCTGGAGGCAAGCCTTGTGACAACCGAATAATTTGCCAATAGTAAAAACCAACTTGCCCAAAACTGTTAATCGCTTTGACGAGGTTAAACGAACTGTTATTTCCCCAAAGCCCTTTCCCTAACACTAAGCCTTGTTCGTAATCATCCAACTGCTCTATCTTTCCTTTGATGAGTAAAGCAGAACAGTCAGGTTGCGTACATAAAGGGCGAGCTAAGCCAATGACATCAACTTCACCGTCATTCAACGCTTGCTCCATCACTGAGCGACTGCGGAAACCGCCAGTAATCATCACGGGAATATTAGCCGCCGACTTAATTTTCTCGGCATATTCAATGAAATAAGCTTCGCGTTTACGCGTACTCTCGCGAACATCTGTCGCCTCTACTCCCAATAAGCTAAGTTGCTCATAGTTGCCGCCCGATATTTCTAGCAAATCAACACTGTCTTCCCCTAACCACTGAGAGACGGTAATACAATCTTCAAGCGTGAAGCCGCCTTTTTGAAAATCTGCAGAGTTCAACTTAACGCCTATCGGGAAGTCATCGCCTACTGCTGCTCGCACTTCTTTTACAATAGTACGAATAATGCGTGCTCGATTCTCAAGTGAACCACCCCATTCATCTTCTCGTTGATTAATTTTGGGTGACAAAAACTGGCTTAATAAATACCCATGAGCACAATGGATTTGAACACCCGTAAAACCAGCCTCTTTAACTAGCGTTGCCGAACGGACAAAACGTTGGATAACGTCTTGGATATCTTCTTCGGTCATCGCTTTGGGTTTACCGAAGTTGCCCAGCATATCTAGCTGTACGTTAGACGGTGACAAGGGTTTGCTGTTAATCATGCGTGGACATTGACGCCCTGGGTGATTCAACTGAACCCACAAATGGTTATCGCCAGCAGTACCTTCTTCAACCCAACGCTTGAATAAATCGAGCGACTTATCATCCTCCAAGACCACATTACCGGCTCGCTCCAAATAGCGTTTATCTATCATGACATTACCAGTGATATGCAAACCAGTGCCACCTTCAGCCCAAATACGGTATAACTGATTATGCTGCTGCGTAGGCCGATCAAATTTATCAGCTAGGCCTTCTGTCATAGCACTCTTTGCCAAGCGATTAGGCAACGTCACCCCACAAGGTAATGTCAATGTTTGGGCAAGTGGACTTGTCATCAGTAAATACCTTTTTGATTTAATAGTAGATGTGTTTTTGGCTAACAACGGCTAGCCATCGTTGCTCGTTAAGCGGCACTCCGGCGGGTCGGTAATAGTGGCTCAAAATAGTAAAGCCCGCCGAGTTTAGAAAACCTGATAGTGTATCCAACTCCATATAATGTCCATACCTTGCCCCTAACCACTCTTCAGAGCTACCACGAGGGTTGGACATAAACAATATACCGTTATCTCTTAGCGCTTGGTTCAAATGACACAACACGCTATGTAAGCACTCTTTGGGAACATGAAACAAAGACGCATTGGCAAATATGCCGTCAAAGCAATTAGCATTCAGGTCGATATCAACAAAATTTTGGTGCAGCACTTCACAGCCTGAATACTCTGACGCCATCCGGCAAAACTCATCGCTACCATCAAGACCAATCACATTGTGTCCCAATTGTTTAAATACGGCTAAATCCCTACCAGGGCCACAACCAAAATCCAAAATGTCGAGGCCTTTCCTTTGAGGTAAAGCCTCCAAAAACGCCCCTACATTCTGGCTAACATCATGATCTTTAGTGCCTTCCCAAAATGATTCAGCATTAGCCGAATAATGCCCGATGGTCGAGCGCTCTTTTTCATCTAACGCCAATGGTTTTCCCGTCTCAAATACAAACTTACTCTATGCCTCTGTGTATAATTGTGACATTTTTTTCTTAAAAAATGTGATTCAAATATGTAACGTCACATGTCGTTTTCATGATTTACACGTAAAGTCACACCACCGTATTCTTTCATCGCTATATGGAAAGTAATAGGGCGACAACACACCTGACAATCTTCAATATATTCTTGCTCTTCACTGGTTGAGCAATCTAATAAGACGTCAATAGACTCACCACAATAAGGACATTCAACGACTCTCTCTTCTTGCACATTCATAATGGCACTTCCTAGATAACACGTATCTATAATTATAGGCTAGGCTAACCGAAGGGTCAGCTTACTCTTCTCTGTTTGGACCTCTTGTTAACATTCCTCTTAATATCTCTCAATCTTTGCCAACTTAAAGGTTTTGACGAATACTACAGAATGACCTTCGAGCAATAGGAGTTATCCGTGCAGATCATCAAAATCATGACCCAAAAGCTGGTAACAGTGCAAATGGATGATACTCTCTTTACCGTAAAGGATATCTTCGAAAATACGAGCTTTCACCATTTGCTGGTTGTTGAGTCTAATAAACTCGTTGGAATCATCTCAGACAGAGATTTATTTAAAGCACTTAGCCCTAATCTAGGCTGCATATCAGAAACAGCAAAAGATAAAGCTACGCTCAATAAAAAAGCACACCAAATAATGAGCCGTAACCTCATTACCTTAAAGCTGAATGCGGATGTCTACGAAGCAATAGCCCTATTCAATAGGCACGCAGTGTCTTGCTTACCTGTCGTCAATGAAATTGGCAAACCACAAGGCATTGTTAGTTGGCGAGATATTTTAAGAGTAATAGAAGAAAACCGAAAGAAACGCGCAGCTTCATCTTAGGCACTCATCCATACTTTTACGATGTCAGCGCTTTTTTCACCACCAGCATTTAACATCTTATCGATGACAGGCTGCTTAAACCATCGCTCTATGCCTAAACGATAACCAGTGGTGTCGCACATTCGGTCATACCAACTCAAAAGCTCTGGCAGCTCCGAAAATAACCCTTGCTGGTTCAAATGTAAAAAACGTAAAAGGTAAGGCAAACAGGCAATATCGGCCAAGGTCATTTCATTGCCAACCAAGTATTTTGATTGCTTCAGAGCCACATTCATCTGCTCAAAAAAACCTTTATAGCGTCTAATAGCGTTTAGGAAAGGTTCAGAACTTGTACCTTCATTAATCAACACTCTCCTTAATGCACGCTTGCCAGGGTCTGGTATGTTTGACAGGAAATGCTCAAGTTTTTCAGCGGTATCATGCGTTTTCTTGATATCAGCTACAAAAACTAAAGCACTACTGATCACCGATATATCCGCGTGTAAGTACTCATCAATCTGTTGTAACCATAAACGCATTTTAGCCCGACTTAAAACGTCAGTTGGTGTTAATTGAGGCCCCTCAAAAGCTTCATCCAAGTACTGACAAATAACGGCTGACTCAGTAATAACAGCTTCATTGTGAATTAGAGTCGGCACAACTGCTTTAGAGTTAAGCGCCTTATATTCAGGTCGGAACTGCTCTCCATTTTTAAGATCAATCTCGCTACTCGACCACTCAATAACCTTCTCTTCTAAAACAAACCGGACCTTCTGTGAACAACTCGACATATCGTTATGGTATAGATCAATCATGCATTTCCCTCATTGAGCGACTTTGAGTGGTTAAGTATAAAAGCACAGATAACCACAATGCAATACCAAAGAACCACAATGTGGACATAGGTTCAGAGTAGCTAAAACTCGCATTCAAGAATCAATACGCCTTATCCACAACGCTATGGGCACGCTTGCTAAAAAAAGAAAGGCCGTCGACAATAACGCGGTCACATAATACGAATACAATCAACAGGTAACAAACCGTATGCTATCAACGCCTCTTTCTAAATATTTCGGCTTAAAATATCCTATTATTTCAGCGCCTATGGCAACGGCTGCCAAGGGTGAACTTGCTCGGGCTGTTAGCCAGGCAGGAGGGCTAGGCCTTATTGGTGGTGGTTATGGTGACATTGATTGGATCACACAACAATTTGATGCCGCAAAAGGCACAGAGGTAGGATGCGGCTTGATTACCTGGGCAGTCGATAAAAACCCGGCAGTACTTGAGCAGACTCTCGCTTTGAAACCCAAGGCACTCTGGTTGTCTTTTGGCGACCCTGAACCCTACGCAAAAACTATTAAAGACAGCAACACTAAGCTTATATGCCAAGTGCAAACAGCAAAAGATGCGCTTCGCGCTATCGAGTGTGGCGCTGACGTCGTTGTTGCGCAAGGCAGCGAAGCTGGCGGTCATTGCCAAACTCGTTCAACCATGACACTCGTGCCGGAAGTGGCTGATCTCATCGCTAAACTATCTCCAGAGACACTGCTTTGTGCTGCAGGCGGTATTGCTGACGGGCGCGGTCTAGCTGCCGCTTTAATGCTAGGTGCTGACGGCGTCGTCATGGGTTCACGCTTGTGGGCGAGTGAAGAAGCGAATGTCCCAAATACCATGCACCAAGCAGCACTCCATGCCAGTGGTGACGACACAATACACACCAGCGTAATGGATATCGCACGTAAACTCGATTGGCCCGACCGCTACAGTGCACATGTTCTCAAAAATGCATTTACCGAACGCTGGGCTGACAATATCGATGAGCTTCTAGCCAATGCAACAGAAGAGTCAGTTAAATGGAAAGCGGGTTGGGAAGCAGGCGACGTTGAAACATCAAATACGTTTGTCGGTGAATCAACCGGGCTTATTGATGACATAGAACCCGTCGCTGATATTATCGAAAGCATCGCTTTTGAAGCAAAGCATCTGCTCAACCAAAAATGGACCGTTAGCTAGAGCGCGTTAATCTTTACTGTATATGCGTTGTTCTGCATAGAGGCGTTTGCTTGAAGTATGAATTTTTAGGTGCATTAACCCAACTATGCTGCTTGTTACTTTTCAACTAAACGCTCCTACTGCTCTCAACAGGAGCGTTTAGTTAGAATTCATTTGAAAACTAATACTTAGTTTTCCCTAGGACTAATCAACGGCTTTTTCCAATACTTGGAAGCGGCTTCCTTATCTAAAGGTGTCCCTGCTATTGAGTTCGTATAGTTACTGATCAACTTAACCGCAAGTGCTAATATCACTTCAAGCGCTTGTTTATCACTGTAACCAGCATCGTAGAAAGCTTGCAACTGCATCAACGAGAGTTTCCCACGATTAGCAATCAGTAAACGCGTAAATTGGCTTAATGCATTAAGCTTTGCGTCATCCAATTGCCCACCGCCACGCAGAGCTTCAATATTGAACGGACTCAACCCGCTTTGCTCTGCCAATATCGTGTGCCAAGGGA
>CAZVDU010000010.1:44962-46035 GCA_964625615.1 uncultured Pseudoalteromonadaceae bacterium
GCGTTTTTGATAAGAGTTCATCGCATTGCTGATCAAAAAACCAAATAGCCACACAGGCCATGACCTAGGAATTAACCGATTCTCCCAAGCGTAAAATTTATTGATAAACCCAGATACAACTGTCGCTTTCTTGCCGAGTTTATTTAGCCCTAGTCGCGCTACTTTATTGGGCTTTTGCGCAATCATAGGCAGTAAAGACAAGTTCATTTTTAAGCCATCAGCAAAAGGCGTTGCCGTCAATCCAGGCGATAGTGTCAACACATCAATGTTTTGTTTTCCTAATTCTGAAGTCAGCGCCTCACCAAGTGTTAACACATAGGCTTTAGTAGCAGCATAAGCTGCAAAATTTGGAATTCCCTGATAAGCAAATAAGCTCGACACCAACAAAATACCGCCACTTCGTTTATGTAATTGACGCCTGTCGCGCATGGTGTTTCCATAAGCGTGGGCAAGATAAGTAAGTGCATCGACATTCAAACGCAACATACGTTGCAACTCCGCATAATCCTTATCTAAAAAAGTGCCCATCTCATCTATCCCGGCGCTTAATACGACAAGTCCAATATCCAACGCCTTCGTTTGATCAGGTACTGACGTTAGATCATCGTAGTTCGTCAGATCAGCATTGATAACCCTCGTATTAATAGCGTGCTCTCTTTTTAAATCAGTCGACAACGTTTGCATTTCCACTTCATTACGCCCCACCAGCACAAGGTTAAAATGTTGTTTCGCTAACTCCTTAGCGAATTCTTTACCGATACCGGAAGAAGCACCTGTCACTAAGGCCCATCCACCGTACTTTTTCGTTAAGTTTTGCATTACAAATACCCCCTAAATACAAATTTCTAGTTTGTAAAAACAATATCCACCGTGCTAACTGGCTATCATCTTCTTCACATCATCGAGCGCTAACCCTTTCCCTCCAATCGCCCAATGCTTATCTTTAATTTCCTCGATCATCACCCAAGTGGCAGGACGCAGCTTCTCACTAGTAACACTGGCCACGCTGTCTGTTATTTTTTCAATCAGCGCTTCTGATTGCGTTTCGTCTAGCTCATTTTCAAATACTTTTA
>CAZVDU010000011.1:0-7361 GCA_964625615.1 uncultured Pseudoalteromonadaceae bacterium
CCTCCAAGTCTAAAACTACATACCTTAGTAGCATCAATGAGGAGCAAGTTATGAACGCAGTTGATATCAGAGTATTCATGCCCAGTAAGGATTTTGATGTATCAACAGAATTCTATGCCGATTTAGGGTTCACCCATGAACCTGTTACACAAGATTTGAGTCTGTTCCAAAATGGTGAATGTACTTTCTTTCTCCAACGTTTTTATGAACAAAAGTTTGCTGAAAATTTAATGTTACAGTTGTGTGTTCTGGATATAGAGGCGGCATTCGAGCTTGCTGAAACTGCGCGGCATAAAGGCAAAATAACGCCTATTCAAGATGAGCGTTGGGGGAAAGTGTTTTATGTTTGGGGGCCATCTGGTGAGCTATTGCATGTTACACAATTAAAGCAATAACATTGGTTAGGTTGGCTAGAATAAATCATAGACATTCACTTATTTGAATAAGCGTGCGCATTTTCGAAACAAATGGCTTTTCGTTAGCCACCGTTTGATTTAGGATCTGTTTCTCATTTACCAATTCTTACTGGCTTCTTAATTCTTGTCTTCTTCGCATATCACCTTAATTAAAAATGCAAATGTATTTGCACCAGAATCGTTGGGTATTCGGCATTTGGTTGTTGCTGGTGGAAAGATTGTCCATATTGGTGAGGCATTGCCGGTACTCGACGCTGAGCTAGGCGTAAATGAAGTTGACGCAGATGGTTGTTCTGTTACGCCGGGCTTTATTGATGCGCACACACATATTACGGGTGGCGGTGGTGAAGCAGGTTTTGCAACCAAAGTGCCACCTGTTCCTTTAAGCCAGTTCACTCAAGCAGGTGTGACGTCTGTTGTTGGGTTACTGGGAACCGATGATTTGACGCGTAATACAGAGTCAATCATTGCTCAAGTCTATGCGTTGCGTGAAGAGGGATTGTCTGCGTGGTGCTACACAGGTGGGTATCACCTGCCAGCGACGACGCTCACTGGGTCTGTCAAATCTGATATTGTCTTTGTTGAACCCATAGTTGGTGTTGGTGAGCTTGCCATCAGTGATCATAGATCAAGTCAGCCGACATTGAATGAGTTAATAAAAATAGCATCAGAAGCACATGTCGCACGATTGATGACGGGTAAAGCCGGCATTATTCATTTGCATTTAGGGGATGGAGAGAGAGGCTTGGAACTAGTTAGGCAAGCACTTTCTACAGCGGAGATCCCGGCGAGAACTTATAACCCGACGCATATTAATCGTCGTAAACCTCTATTTGAAGAAGCGTGTGAACTTG
The DNA here is from genome assembly GCA_964625615.1 of uncultured Pseudoalteromonadaceae bacterium. Lineage (GTDB taxonomy): Bacteria > Pseudomonadota > Gammaproteobacteria > Enterobacterales > Alteromonadaceae > M269. The sequence goes on from CAZVDU010000011.1 coordinate 1,271, forward strand.
CTAAGCAGGGGTGTTGGGTCGATGTTACCGCTTTTGAAACGGGGGATGTCGGTTTTGAGCCTGATGAAGCTTTGTTGCGCTACATGGAACAACCTTTGCCGCAAGATAAGCTGACAATTAGTTCAGACGGTGGTGGTTGCTTACCCTGTTTTGATGATCAAGGACACATGACTAAAATGGATTTTGCCAATTCATCAGCTTTGACTGATGTGTTTTACAAGTTATTAAAGGAAGGGAAGTCTTTTGAACAACTTTTACCTTTCTTTACCAGCAATGTTGCTGACTTAATGAATTTTCAACTAAAGGGACGTATAGCGACAGGCATGGATGCAGACTTATTGGTTTTTGACCATAACAATAAAATTGAACATGTCATGGCACTAGGCCAATGGCATATGTGGCAAAAGTCCATGATCAAAAAAGGTACATTCGAGGTTTAAACATGCCTTCTCCAACAATAGACGGCCAAGAGCGCGGCTACGTAATCCCTATCGGTGGGGGTGAAGAAAAAATCGATAACCCAGAAATTCTGCAGAAGTTTGTGGCATTGGCGGGTGGTGAAAATGCAGTCATCAGTGTTATTCCAACAGCGTCTCAGTTGGATGATACAGGTGATCGTTATGAGAAAATATTCAACAAATTAGGCGCGGGTAAAACACAAAGTTTACCTATTACACAACGTAGCGATGCGCAGAAAGAAGAATATGTTGAGACACTGCAAGATAGCACGGCAATATTCGTAACGGGTGGAAACCAACTGAGGCTGTCGACTATTTTAGGTGGGACACCTATCGCTAAAGCCATTCGTCAGCTGAATGCTAAAGGTGTACATTATGCGGGAACGTCTGCTGGGGCGGCCATAGTGTCTCAACACATGATTACTGGTGGTAGTACGGGCATTGTGCCAACAGAAGATGGGGTTAATCTTGCTCCAGGTATGGGACTGATTAACACCGTTGTTGTCGATCAACACTTTAATGAACGTAATCGTTTAGCGAGATTGTTAAGTGCCGTTTCATACAATCCGTTCCTTATTGGTCTAGGACTAGATGAAGATACAGCCGCTTTTATTGATGGTGATAACAAATTCACCGTTGTAGGAAGTGGTGCGATTACCGTCATTGATGCAACTGACATTGAGCATTCATCAATGGCAGAAGCACGACGAGGAGATGCCTTAACGCTGCTTAATCTTAAGATGCACATCCTTGCTTCAGGCTCATCTTATGATATTGGATCACGACAAGGGAAAGTAAAACAAAGTTAAGCATGACGGTTTTTTAACATACTGATATGTAAAGGGAAGTAATTATCCAGTATGTCACGATTCTATTACCTTTTATAAGAACTCATAAAAACGGTAGCGTTAGCTACCGTTTTTTTATAGCCTGTTCATAATGCGAACAAAAAGCAGATCTTATTTATAACCACTTGTATTGAGACTGTAACCTTCGCTCTTCCCCCAATCTCTTGAATAATAAGAAAAGGAAGCCCGTCTTCATGAAAATAATTAGTTCTAATGTGTATGTCGGTCCTAACATTTACGCAAACTTCCCTGTTATTCGTCATCAAATAGATATCGGCGAATTAGAAAACTGGCCATCGGTTAAGCTAGGCCAGGAATTTATCAATGGTCTTATCAATGCGTTGCCCTCACTTCAAAGCCATGGCTGTTCTTACGGCGAAGAAGGTGGGTTTATTCGACGGCTAAGAGAAGACGAAGGGACTTGGTTTGGGCATATTTGGGAGCATGTTGCGCTTGAGCTGCAGAATTTGGCTGGCTCTCCCGTCTCTTTTGGACGAACGCGTAGTTTAGGAGACGTTGGGTGCTATAACGTTGTCTTTCAGTATAAGCAGAAAGACGTCGGCCTAGAAGCTGGGAAGTTAGGTATCAAGTTGTTAACGCATTTAATGCCCGATGAGGTCCAAAAAGCGATTAACGCTGATATTGAAGACGATTTTGATTTTAATGATGAGTTGCGCAGCTTTGTTCGTATGGCACAGCGCAAAGAGTTTGGTCCGAGCACAGGATCATTAGTTAAGGCCGCAGAAGACAGGGATATCCCGTGGCTTAGGCTCAACAATTATAGCTTGGTTCAGTTCGGTCATGGCAAATATCAACAACGTATTCAAGCAACGATTACTAGCGAAACTAAGCATATTGCGGTCGAAATCTCCTGTGATAAAGAAGATACACATAATTTGTTGAATGATTTGGGTTTACCTGTGCCCAAACAACTTATGATTTATAGCGAACGACAAGCTGTGCGTGCAGCAAACCGCATTGGCTATCCCGTTGTTGTTAAACCCTTGAATGCAAATCATGGGCGCGGAGTAAGCATTAACTTAACAACGGATGATGAGGTGATCACGGCATTTGAAGAGGCACAAAAGCATGGCTCTAGTCGAGCTGTTCTAGTAGAAAGTTATTTAACCGGACTTGACCATAGAATGCTTGTGGTCAACAACGAATTAGTTGCTGTTGCGAAACGTGTGCCTGGGCATGTTGTTGGTGATGGTGAATCTACTATTGCAGAGCTTATCGATAAAGTGAACGAGGATCCTCGTCGTGGTATTGGGCACGAGAAAGTGCTAACACGCCTTGAGTTGGATTCTCAGGCAATGCGCTTGTTAGCTGATGCAGGGTACGATGAGAGTACTGTTTTAGATGATGGACAGATCTTCTATTTGCGCTCGACGGCTAATTTGTCGACTGGTGGAACAGCAATTGATGTTACTGACATTGTGCACCCCGATAACCGTGATATGGCAGTAAGAGCTATTAAAGCGATAGGGTTAGATGTTGGCGGTGTGGATTTTCTTACCGACGATATCAGCAAGTCTTACAAAGAAATTGGTGGCGGTATTTGTGAATGTAATGCCGCACCAGGTTTTAGGATGCATGTAGCGCCTAGTGAGGGTAAACCAAGGGATGTCGCTGGTAAAGTTATTGACATGCTTTTCCCCTTAGGCAGTGAATCTAAAATCCCTGTTGCTGCTATTACGGGAACCAATGGTAAAACCACAACGTCACGAATGCTGGCAAGCATTATGAAAAGTGCCGGGTTCACAACCGGTATGACGAGTACAGATGGTGTTTATATTGATGGCCACTTGAGCGTCAAAGGCGATATGACGGGACCAACATCGGCACAAATTGTTCTTCGAGATCCAAATGTTGATTTTGCGATTATGGAGACCGCTCGTGGCGGTATTTTGAAGCGCGGTCTGGGTTACAGCGAATGTAATGTAGGTGCTTGTTTAAATGTAACGGCTGACCATTTAGGGCAACGTGGTATTGATACTGTGGAGCAACTTGCGCAAATCAAACGTGTTGTTGTTGAAGTGGCAAAAGATGTCGTTGTATTAAATGCTGATGATCATCTGTGTTTACAGATGGCCGATTATTGTGATGCCGAGCGTATTTGCTATGTAACAATGGATCCCGGCCACGGCTTAGTGCGTGAGCATATTCGGCGTAATGGTATGGCTGTTGTGCTGGAAAAAGGCATTAACGGCGACATGATCACAATCTACGATAATGGCGCACACATCCCGTTACTATGGACGCATTTGATACCTTCGACCATTGAAGGCAAAGCGTTACACAATGTGCAAAATGCCATGTTTGCCGCAGGTATTGCCTATAGCTTCCAGACTTCTCTGGAAGATATTCGTCAGGGTCTACGTATCTTCAATACGTCTTTCTACCAAGCACCTGGACGTTTGAATATCTTTGACGAACATCCGTTCAAAGTTATTTTGGATTACGCCCATAACCCAGCTGCGATTAAGACCATTACCGATCTGGCAACTCGACTAGAAGTGACCGGAAAACGACGCATTGTCATGGCTATGCCAGGCGACCGTCGAGATGAAGATGTGATTGAAGCGGCACGTATAGCAGCACCGGGATTCGATAGCTTTATTTGTAAAGCAGACGATGACAGGCGTCGTCGTGCGCATGATGAAGTCCCCTTATTGCTTAAGAAATCATTGATGGAAGCCGGTGTTCAAGAGTCGGTTATTCAAGTGATCCCATCTGAGTCTGATGCAGTTGAAAAAGGACTACAAGATTGTCAAAAAGGCGATCTGCTGATCATTTTGGGAGATGATATAACACGTTGTTGGAAGCAAATTGTTCACTTTAATGATGTGGGTGACAGTCAAGTAGAGAGTGAAGAGCCATCACAAGATTACCCAGAGAAGTTGTTTGAACCGGTCGAGCATAAATTTGAATTAGAGCAAGGGCAGAGCCTTGTACACGATGATAGGGGTGTTCGCCTTGTTGTTGAGCGTGACGAAGATTCTGACTAAGGGTTGTGTCTAATGAAATTAGAGTTAGATGAGGTTCGTCGGATTACAGGCCCGAATCTGTTGTGGGATGAACCCGGCGCAATGGTTGATGTTTTTGTTGAGGGAGTGAATAAGCAACAAGTTGCAGAATGCTGGCAATCCTGGGTTGTTAAGTTCCAACCTATGTTTGGGTGGAAATATGAGAGTTCGGCTTTTCGAATTCATGAAGAAGGGATTAATTTGGCTGTGAGCGCGCCTATGGATGCGCTATATGTTGCTTGCGATATGGCTGAGCTTGCTTGGGATTGCTGTGTCGCACAGACATCGAGTTTGGATTTACCTGATTGGCAATCAAAAGTGAATGCACTTAAACATGCACTAGAAGAAGAGGTTAATCCCGACTTGTTAGCGCTTATGCAACAAGCAAAACACAATCATGTTGACTGCATAAGTGATGATGATGAGGTGAGCTGTGGTATGGGTCCTAATGTGCATGTCTGGCCTGTGCGAGCTTTGCCTGAGCCTTCAACATTAACCTGGTCCGACTATGCCTCTATTCCACGTGCGTTTATTACCGGGACTAATGGTAAATCTACCAGTGTGAGGCTTGCAGCTTCGATTGCTCAGGCTGCGAATATTGTTGCCGGTGTCACATCGACAGATTTTATTCGTGTCGGTGACGATATTATTGATGAAGGTGATTATTCGGGCCCTGGCGGCGCACGCATGCTATTACGCGATAAAAGAACAGAGCTCGCCTTTCTAGAAGTAGCCCGTGGTGGGATTTTACGTAGAGGTCTGCCAGTAGAAAAGGTTAACGCCGCTTTGATAACAAATGTTGCGAGTGATCACTTGGGACAATACGGTATCAATACAGTCGAAGCGCTTGCGCAAACTAAGTTTGTTGTTGCCAAAGGGCTCGATGAAGAAGGAGTGTTAGTCCTCAATGCAGATAACCAACTTGTCGTCGAACAATCGAGACACTTAAACAATAATCCTCAGCTTTGCTGGTTTAGCTTGTCTGAACAACACGCTCTGATCCAAAAGCAATTGGCTAATGGCGGGCGTGCAGTCTTTGTTCGCGACGATGTTTTTGTGTATCACCATAATGGGGAATTCACCACGGTTGTTAAGGTAACAGAAGCGCCAATGACTTTTGGTGGTAGCGCAAAGCATAATATTCAGAATGCGTTGGGTGTCATTGGATTGACTCAAGCACTTAAGTTACCTTTATCGGCGATTCAACAAGGATTGAAAAGCTTTGGTAGTAGCGCAGCGGACAATCCTGGACGCGGTAACCAATATGAGGTTAAGGGTGTCAAAGTGATCGTTGATTTTGCCCACAATGAGCACAGTATGAAAGCGGTCGTTGATATGGTGAGGCACCAACCTGCGAACAAGCGTTTTGTGATGTTCGGGCATGCAGGGGATCGCAGCGATCAGGAAATCAGAGACCTTACCCTTGCAGTAGCGGAGTTAGAACCAGACTACTATATCGTGAGTGAGATAGAATGTTATTTAAGGGGGCGAGAAATTGGTGATGTTCCTGCTGTTGTCATTGATTGTTTGGAGGACAAACAAATTCCGTCAGATCAGGTGAAAGTGGTTGGTGATCCGCTGCAAGGCACTCAATATGCCCTTAGTCGAGCCCAACCGGGCGATAGCATCTTGTTATTTGTGTTGGATATGCGCAAAGAGATTCATGCTTTGTTAAGCAGTGAAAACCAAGGAATTCATTCTTAATGGCAGTGAGCGGAACATGGAAAGTTGAGCGCAGGGATCCATATTAGTATTT
>CAZVDU010000011.1:7461-45667 GCA_964625615.1 uncultured Pseudoalteromonadaceae bacterium
TCTTCCTTCAGCTTACAACTGACAAGAATGTTGACGTTTTTTGTCTTCGATGGAATTAGAATATTGCCTATTCAAATGAACTCATAGCAACATCAACAAACCACAGTGTTTATTCAAACGCACAACCCTCATTGTGCATTTGAATACGTTAAATGAATCTAGATGCTCATTTTACAATACGCACGGCGCTTAAAAATGCCTTTTGGCCCTGAGATATTTGTGTTGAGGTTTCCCCTGCGATTGAAAATGACCCCCTTAGAGCTATCGCATCGGAACCACCACCAATCATAAGGTCTATTTTTCCAGGTTCAACAACATAGTTCATATCAAGGTCGTAGTATGCCAGCATGTTTATAGGCAGCGTCACCTCAAGAACTTTTGATTCTTTAGGTTGCAGAGTCACTCGTTTGAAGGCTTTAAGTTCCATAACCGGTCTGGTGGTCGACGCAAAAACATCGCGGACGTAGATTTGGGCAACTTCATCTCCCACTCGATCTCCTGTATTTTTGATAGTGAACCGCAGTTTTACTTCTCCGTGTGCTTCCGCATTAGCGTCATCAATGGACAGAGCGCTGTATTCGAAAGTCGTGTAGCTTAGGCCGTGACCGAAGGCATATTGCGGACTTGTGTCACCAAATAAGTATCCTCTTTTTGCAGAGGGTTTGTGGTTATAGACCAAGGGGAGTTGCCCGACATTGCGAGGGAAAGTGACAGGTAGTTTTCCGCCAGGATTTACTTTACCGAACAATACGTTAGCAACAGCTGTACCCGTTTCTTGACCCAAATACCAAGCTTCAACAATCGCTGGTGCTTTTTGATTAAGGTCTTCAAGTACAAGTGGACGGCCATTGTTAAGAACAACGACAGTAGGCGTGCCCGTAGCCAATACCCTTCTCACAAGCTCTTCCTGATCGCCAATCATATTTAAGCTCGTTCTGTCGCCAAGGTGGCCATCTGCCCATGCTTCTCGTGATGTCGCTTCGTTGCCACCAACAACTACAATCGCAACGTCGCTATTCTTAGCAAGTTCGATAGCTTCTTCAATCATACCTTTCTTATCTTTTTGTGTGGGTAAAACAACATTATCTTGGTTCCAGCGTTGTTTAGAGAAGGTCTTTGCAAAGATTGACTCTTGCTCTGGTTCCTCAACTGGCATAGTGATAATGGTTCCCGGCGCGTAAGTGACTTCGGCAGCCTCACCAACGAGGCTCCTGATTCCTTCAAGAATAGGCACTGTCTGACGCGGAATATCGCTATAACCACCTAGTAATGTCTCATTCGCGTGAGGACCGATAACAGCAATAGAGCCTAGAGTTCCTAGAGAAAGCGGCAGTATGCCGTCATTTTTCAATAGGACTATCGCTTTCTCGGCAGAGGTAAGTGCTGCTTGTCTGTGTGTTGGATTATTAATGAATGCGTTTACGCCCTCTTCGGGGGTATATGGATTCTCGAATAATCCTAATCTGAACTTTTCCCTAAGAACTCGACGCACTGCTTGATTGATGAGGTCTTCGCTAACATCACCATTCTCAACCGCTGCAAGTAATGTCGGAAACGCGTCCCTGTCGGGCATTTCTATGTCGACACCGGCTTGCAACGCCATAGTAGCAGCAAGCACTTTAGAACCTGCTAAACCATGGCGCGTAATAAGCTCATTTACAGCAAAGTAATCGCTCACTAAAGTACCCGTAAATTTCCACTCACCTCGCAGAATATCAGTTAGCAATTTTTTGTTTGCATGAGATGGAACACCGTCTATCTCATTATAAGAAGCCATGACACTACGTGCATTTCCTTTAATGATAGCGGCTTCGAATGATGGCAAAAATACCTCTCTTAGTTCACGCTCTCCCATCGGTGATGGTGCTATGTTTAATCCGCTCTCTGGTTTGCCATGACCCGTCAAGTGTTTAAGGGTTGCTGCAACTTTATTATGCGGAATAGTCTGTCCCTTACCTTGAAATCCCTCTATTGCTGCAACGCCAAGCTCTGTAACGAGGTAGGTGTCTTCTCCCATTGTTTCTTCTATGCGACCCCATCGGGCATCTCTAGCAACATCTAAAATGGGTGTTAGCGCTTGGTTACCGCCACGAGCCCTTACTTCGGCTGCGCTAATACTATACATGTCATATATAAGTTTAGGGTCCCATGTGCTTGCCATTGCGATACTTTGTGGAAAACTAGTGGACTCTGGCGCAGCATGCCCGTGCAGCGCTTCTTCATGGAAAATAGCGGGAATACCTAGGCGTGTTTCTTCGACTAAAAACTGCTGAATACCATTTGTATATTTTACTGTCGTTAATGGAGACTTGTTTTCACTGGGGCGTCCAATATGTCCAATACCTAAGGGTATAATATCGAGTGCAGCATTAGGGTTGAATAAGCCATTCTTATTAGCGAGTTTTCGGCCTTCTTCCCAAACCGTCTCCATTTGCGCAATTTTCTCTTGCAACGTCATCCGCTTTAGCAGATCCGACACACGCTCTTCGATTGGAAGTGTATGATCTCTGTATGGTAAAAGTTGACCTTGTGCCTGTGAAGGTAGGTGCATAAATAACGCTAGTAACAAGAGTGAAAGAGAATGTGAAAAGCGCATGAGCTTGCTCTAAATAGTTTGGATACATCTACTGTAAATGAAATTTAGCCTTCAATTTAATATCAGAATTACGTATTCGTTTTATGGAATTTAACTTTTTGTTACAAGGCGGTGTTGCGTCTGTATTGCGCAGGAGTCTGTTCAAAGTGTTTTTTAAATACAGCATACATGTATTGCAAGGATGGATATCCGCTTTGCTCTGAGACTTGCTCTGTTGAAAGCGTTGTCGTCCTGAGCATCTCACAGGCATGTGCCAGCTTTGTATTGTGAATTTCAGAATGGATACTGTGACCAATTTCATTAAGAAATCTAGTTTCTAAATTGGAACGTGATATCCCAACAAAGTCTAGGACTTGAGATACCTTTATACCTGAACAGGCACGCTGCCTAATAAAGTGCATTGCCTGAATAACAGCTGTATCTCTGAGTGCTTTGAAGTCAGTAGATTGGCGCTCGACAACCCCCAATGGTGGAATCAGAATTCTGCGGTTTCGTAGATTTGGCGTTTCCATTCTTCGATGAAGTAACTTAGCTGCTTGAAAGCCCATTTCGAGAGCGCCTTGGGATACAGAGCTCAAACTTATTCGGCTCAAGTTACGGGCAATATCATCATCATCAATACCAATGATAGAAATAGTGTCAGGGACTTCTTTACCAATTAAGTCACAAGCTTGCAGTACGTGCCGTGCGCGAGCATCTGTTACAGCAACAACACCAATGGGCGTTGGTAATGACTGTAACCATTCCGTGAGAGACGCCATCAGTTGTTGCCAACTTTGTGGCCTTGTTGTTTGCCCTAGAAAAACAGAGCAGTCATATCCATCTTGGTTGCATAGTTTAATCAGCGCTTTTTCTCGTTCCGACGCCCATTTACTTTGTGGGTCTGCTGGTAGGCCATAATAGGCAAACCGCTCTAAGCCTTTACGCTTAAGGTGAAGGTATGCTGCTTCCATCAATGCAAAGTTGTCTGTTGCTACATAGGGTACATCAGGATAATGACTTACATTAGAATAGGAACCGCCTACACCAATGATGGGCAATGAAAACCCTTTCAGCGCAGCTTCGATTGATGGATCGTCAAAATCTGCAATGATACCGTCACCACTCCACTCTTTTATATGATCAAGTCGCGTTAGAAAATCTTCCTCAAGATATACATCCCAGGATACGCGCGAGGTTTGAAGGTAGTGGCCAATGCCCTCTATAACTTGTCTGTCGTATACCTTGTTCGCATTAAACAACAAGGTGATGCTATGTTTGACGTCATACATTTTGCAGTTACATCACGTTTTATATGTGGCCTATGTTATTAAGGTTTTATGATTTTTAATAATGCTTTTTAATCTAATCATATATCGTAAATAATCTCAAATAGTAGAATTTCCAGAAGTGATTTACAAAAAATCATAATTGTTATGTGCCGCAAGCTCGTTGAAAGTAGGCGAATTAATACTTGTGTGAGTACATATGCATCTCGGTATAGATTTTGGTACTTCGGGCGTAAAAGCAGTCGTCATAGATGTGGATGGGGTGATACAGGCTATCGCTCAAGCACCGCTGACGGTATCTAACCCCTACCATTTGTGGTCTGAACAAGAGCCTTCAGATTGGTTAGCTGCACTTGAATTTGTCATGCAGCAATTAGCAACTAGTGTCTCACTAAGGAAAGTGGCTTCGATAGGGATCACTGGCCAAATGCATGGCGCTGTGTTGGTGGACGAGCATGGTGAGGTCATTAGGCCTGCTATCTTGTGGAATGATGGTCGTTCTCATGAACAGTGCGCTTCGTTAGAACAGATTGTACCTGCATCTCGAAAAATCACCGGGAACCTTATGATGCCCGGTTTTACTGCACCAAAAATTCTTTGGGTAAAGCAAAATGAGCCTGAAAATTTTAAACGAATAAATACCGTTTTTTTACCTAAAGATTATATTCGCTTTGCCTTAACGGGCGTTAAGGCAACGGACACTTCTGACGCCTCTGGCACGTTGTTTTTCGATACTCAGCGAAGGACTTGGCATGAACCATTGATATCTGCTTGCGGATTGACGCCTGAGAACCTTCCGGTAGTCCATGAAGGCCCGGATATTACAGGTATGCTTAACAATGACATCGCCCAACGTTGGAGCATGCGTTCGGTTCCAGTTATTGCTGGTGCAAGCGATAACGCTGCAGGCGCTCTTGGTATGGGGATCGCTAAACCAGGACAGGCAATGCTATCTCTAGGGACTTCAGGTGTGTATTTTGTTGCTTCAGATACATATTCAAGTAACCCTGAGTCGGCGGTACACAGTTTTTGCCATGCTTTGCCTGATAAATGGCATCTGATGTCAGTCATGCTAAGCGCTGCGAGTTGCCTTCAATGGTTTGCTGATAATGTTGCTTACCGACCTATACCTGAGTTACTCAGTGAAATGGAAAGTGCTGACATTGATATTCAATCAGCGCCGTATTTTGTTCCTTACCTTACAGGGGAGCGCACCCCTCACAATGACCCTCTTGTCAGAGGCGGATTCCTGGGTATTTCGAACACCACCAAACGAGCAGAGCTTACTTATGCAGTGCTTGAAGGTGTTAGCTTTGGTATGGCGGAAGGTATTCAAGCCGTGGATCTTTGTTGCTCAGGAGCTGATGAAGTGCATCTTATAGGTGGCGGAGCGCGAAGTCGTTTCTGGAGACAGATGCTAACTGATATTCTTAATAGACCCTTGAACTACAGTAAGGGGGGAGATGTTGGCCCGGCGCTTGGGGCAGCGAGGTTGGCCCAACTGGCAGTGCAACCCAATGCCTCAATAGACGACACATTTCCTACTCCTTCGCTGATCGAGCGGCACATTCCGAATACCGATAGACACAGAGTATACAAGTCTCGTCGAGACATTTTTTCGCGGCTGTATTCAGCAGCGACTGTTTTACATACACAACCAACAACTCAAAAATGACAGCATAGAGCAGAAGAATATGACCGATTACTTTAAAAACATTCCCACTATTAAATACGAGGGTGTGGATTCCCAGAACCCTTTGGCGTTTCAACACTACAACCCTGATGAGAAAGTACTTGGTAAATCTATGCAAGAACATCTAAGGCTGGCAGCGTGCTATTGGCACAACTTTTGTTGGAACGGTTCGGATGTTTTTGGTGCTGGTACATTTCAGCGTCCATGGTTAGAGCCGGGAGAGCCACTAGCACGGGCAACACAAAAAGCTGTTGTTGCCTTTGAGTTCTTCGAAAAATTAAGCATACCTTACTATTGCTTCCATGATATTGATGTTGCGCCAGAGGGAAATTCCATTCGAGAGTACGTGTCGAATTTTGCTTACATGACTGACATCCTTGAATCAAAACAAGAGCAGACAGGTGTGAAATTATTGTGGGGAACAGCAAACGTTTTCAGTAATTCGCGCTATGCTGCGGGTGCGGCGACTAACCCCAATCCAGAAGTGTTTGCTTATGCTGCAACGCAAGTATTTCATGCAATGAATGCCACTCAACGTTTAGGTGGAGAAAACTACGTTTTGTGGGGGGGACGAGAGGGATACGAAACACTACTAAATACCGATTTAAAAAGAGAGCGAGAACAACTCGGAAGGTTTTTAACGATGGTAGCGGAGCACAAACACAAAATTGGATTTACAGGTACGTTGCTGTTAGAGCCAAAACCACAAGAACCCACTAAGCATCAGTATGACTATGATACCGCTACCGTACATGGTTTTTTGCAAACCTTTGGACTCGAAAATGAGTTTAAGGTCAATATTGAAGCTAATCACGCGACACTTGCTGGGCACTCATTCCATCATGAGGTAGCAACAGCTTGCGCGCTTGATATGTTTGGGAGTATTGACGCTAATAGAGGCGACCCCCAAAACGGCTGGGATACGGATCAATTTCCTAATAGCGTCGAAGAGCTTACGCTTGTGATGTACGAAATACTTAAATCTGGCGGGTTTAACACGGGCGGATTTAACTTCGATTGTAAGTTACGCAGACAAAGTACAAACGCTGAGGATTTGTTTCATGGACACATCGGCGGTATGGATTGCTTGGCACTCGCACTTAAAAAAGCTGCTGTACTTATCGAATCGGAAACACTAAGCAAACCACTTGACCTGAGGTATTCAAGTTGGACAGGCGGTTTTGGTGAATCGATCATGCAAGGTGAGTTTGGCCTTAAAAGTTTGGCTGAATATGCAGTAAATCAAGAGCTTGATCCTAAGCATCAAAGTGGCCATCAAGAGTTACTTGAGAACAGCGTTAACAGGGTTTTGTATAGCTAGACTTGTAAGTAAAAGATAATACTAATAATAAGAGAGTAAGACATGAGTGAATCGCAAGGCAATACCTCTTTCATTGTGTTAGTCACCTGTATTGCTACTATCGGCGGCTTTTTATTTGGCTTTGATAGTGGCGTTATAAATGGCACAGTCACAGGACTTCAACAAGCGTTTGACTCTGACAGTGTGGGGACAGGATTTAATGTAGCTAGTATGTTACTTGGCTGTGCTGCGGGCGCTTTTGGTGCAGGTCGGCTTGCCGATGTTTATGGTAGGCGTTCACTTCTTTTAACCTCGGCAATACTCTTTGTTGTTAGTGCATGGGGTTCGGGTATAGCCGATAGCTCGCTTATCTTCGTTGTTTTTCGAGTATTGGGCGGTTTGGCCGTTGGGATTGCATCTGTAATGGCGCCAGCCTACATCAGTGAAATTGCACCTCCCCAGATTCGAGGCCGTCTTATAAGCATTCAGCAAGTTGCTATAATTACAGGGCTTTTCGCTGCTTTTTTGAGTAACTATATGCTAGCTGATATCGCTGGACAGTCTACAGCGAAATTCTGGCTTGGTTATGAGGCGTGGCGCTGGATGTTCTGGATAGAGCTTGCTCCTGCGGCGTTGTTTCTAGTGACTTTGTTTTTTATTCCCGAAAGTCCTCGATACCTCGCGCTTCAAAAACAGGAAAGGGAAGCAAAAATAGTCCTCTCAAAGCTTTACTCAAAAGCCTACGCGCACAAAAAGTATGATGAGATCATTGATTCTATTTCATCAGAGCTCTCCCCTACGCTGAGCGATTTGCGTGATAAAACAAAAGGTGGAGTCAGAAAAATCGTTTGGGTAGGCATAGGGTTGGCCGTCTTTCAACAGCTTGTCGGTATTAACGTTGTCTTCTACTATGGCGCTGTGCTTTGGCAGGCGGCGGGGTTTTCGGAGGCCGATGCTCTTCTCATAAACGTGATTAGCGGTGCGGTGAGCATTGCAGCTTGTGTTATCACTCTTCTGTTTTTAGATAAAATCGGTAGGAAACCATTTTTAACAATTGGTTCTATTGGCATGGCATTGGCGCTGTTAGTTATGGTGTACTCTTTTGCAATAGCGTCTTTTAATGAACATGGCAACCTTGAGTTAGGTGAGATGGGGATTGTTGCACTTATTGCTGCTAATGCTTATGTGTTCTTTTTCAACCTATCTTGGGGGCCGGTAATGTGGGTTATGTTAGGTGAAATGTTCCCTAATCAAATTAGAGGTTCTGGTTTGGCTGTATCCGGTTTTTTTCAATGGACTTCAAACTTCGCCATTACGATGACTTTTCCTATTTTGTTGGCTAGCATTGGATTAGCTGGTGCATATACTATTTACGCAGTCTTTGCCGTGATATCTATATTCTTTGTCATTAAATATGTTCACGAAACTAAAGGGAAAGAACTAGAAGATATGGAAGGTTAGCCAAGGTGTAGTGAATACACTTCTTTCTGTACAACAGTCAGTGAATTCACTACGCTTTGGCTTTACTTGGGCGCCTGAATATAGGCTATTTATTTGATCATGGCACCGTCTATGCCAACAGTCGCTTCTGGACTTTCGAATACGCTTGCTGGTAAGCCTTTGTGTACTTCAACTGGTGCCATGCTGAGCTCTCCACGAGTGTCTGACAGCATAATGTCGTGGAACTTAGCCCAATTTTGCCAAGGGCGATTAAACTGTGGTTTATCGTCTGATGCTTTCGCATAGTAAGCAAACTCGCTAACTAGCATGGTATTTTTATTGATAAAAACTTCGTATTTGTTCTCAGGTGTTACGCCGACATCATTAAATGTCATAGTCAGTACGTAAGCGTCAGAACCGTCTGCCATTTTATCATCTCTGGTGTAGGCAAGATTTACACCCGGATCCCTTAGTTTGTAGGGCATAACGAGCCAATACGAATCGTTTATCCATACTTGATAGCCCCATGTCATGCGTTCTGCTAATTTCTCAGCATCAGTAATTTCAACACCGTTTTCCCAAGCACGGCCTTCTTTACTGTGAATATTCATCAATACAACTTTATTGTCTTCATACTCAATGCGGATATCGCCAGTATGTTTATCCCAAACATGAAAACGGCGTCCAAAAAACACCCAAGATAAGTAACGGGTTTTATCGTAAGCTTCAGCACCTCCCATGGCTTCAAGTGAGGCTGCTGCCAAGCGATACGCTTTTTCTTCAGCTGTTTCCGCCAATGCCAGGTTAGAAAATGACAAGATAATCAACGCTGATAGGTATGTTGATGTTCGTTTTATGAGTTTCTTTAAATTATCGATGACCATAGTTATTTCTCTTACTGTCTCAGCTTTTAGAAGCCTTGTAATGCGCTTTCGTTATCTATCATTAAACCCTTAAACGGTTTTAATTGCGAGGGCCTATTTGAAAAACGGCTTAGTATCAAGGATCGTAATATCTTTACGTTTTCTCAATTCTTGCAAAATCCAATATTTGTGGCCGGCACCATAAGTAATAACGAATCGCTTTCCTTCTCCGGTATGCTTGTTCAGTGCTTTATCAATGTTCGCATAATGCGCTTCATTTATTGTTTTCCAACCACCTGTGCCTAAATCATCATTAAAGTATTGCTGGTAAGGTCCACCATAACCTTCCTTAATAATAGAGTCGTATTCCTCGCTGTGAATAAAGAGAGGATCATCGCCACCACCTGCTTCGAGCTTTTTCTCTAACTCTTGAGTGCTCTTTTGATAGGCTTGCCATTGTTCTGCTCGCGATGGATCTTCTGACAATCGACCTAATGCAGCACGACGGAAGTCGTTCATATGTGTATTCCAACCCGCTGTTGGAATGATGGTAAAGTTCATATCATTGAATCTGGGGTATAGCATCCCAACGTACTCTGCGAAACGTTTTATTCTTGGCTCTCGAATTTCTCCATACTCAGCCCAGTCTGCTTGTGCTCTGTCAAATCGATTGGGTGGCATTTCTGTTAATACGTAGTCGGGATCAATCTTTCGAAATGCTTTATCCAGTCTATCCAAACCGTAGATTTCACTGGTATTGTGACCGCTGTGGATCATGCCTAATACAATCACTTCATTTTTCTTCGCCGGAGAAGGTTTCGGAGGGGCACTGGGTAAAGGTATGACATTCAACGTATTGCTGACTTCATTAGTAACGTACAAGGTACGATCAAAAATACGCATCACAATAGGCTGTTCTCCTACTTTGATGGATTGCACAACGCTTCCTTTTTCTAAATCAATCACAGAAATAGTGTTGCCACCTGCATTGTTAACATAGGCGTAGCGACCATCTGGACCTGCAACAACACTAAATGGTCTTTCTCCGATACCTTCACTAATTTCCTTTACAATTTCAAAGCTAGCGGTGTTGATAAATACAACACGACTATCGCCGCCGCAGGCGACTATATAGCTGACTTCATCTTGAGTTAATGCACCACCTTCTGGTGCGTCGCAAACTTTTACGGTTGCAGCTAGTTCGTCATTTAACAAGTCATAAACAGTAACAGTGCCATCCGTCCTGTTTGGGATAAACGCTAACACGCCATCTGTCGTAATGTGCGCGGGGTAGGGGTTCTTGCCCGTAGAAACACGTCTTATTGCATGGGTGTTAGTGTCGATAAAACTTAAACGATCAGCGAACTCGCTAGTCACACTGATTAAATCGTTGTTGTAAATGCCAGAGAATAAGCTTGGACTCTTACCCACGTCATAAGTCTTTTTAACAATACCTTCGTTATCGATTCGGCTAATGACTTTTCCGTGAAAGGCAGTCACCAGCCAATCATCTTCTGCTCGGATAATATCTAATGGCACACCTCTAGCTGGAATGGTTTTAATTTGCTTACCTTTGCTAAGATCAATTATGCCAATGTTGTCACTACCTGCATTGGCAACATAAACGTTGTTACCTTCAACTTGCATGCCATGAGGTGCTTCACCGACTTTGATTGTTTGGCTAACTTTAAATTTAGGGTGTTTATACGACGTTCGTTGTGTCGCACCGTGGGGTGATGTTTGGGAGCAGCCTACTAAAGTGATAAGGAAGGTGGCTGCTAATAGAGAGGACCTTTTAGGTGAGAACATGGTATTCCCTTGCTGTAATTGGCTTCAAATGATTGTTGTTTGTATGCCTATCTTAAATCAAGTCTTGCTGATGTAAATCAACTAAATTTGAGCAAGTGTGTTGAATATTTTCCACACGCTATTTAGCCTGCTTTTAACCAACTTTGTTGTTAGGTGTTAAGTCCTTATCATTTAGCTCCCCGCGTTCAACTTTTTTAAGTAAACCTGGTCCAGGTATAGCGGCCGTGTTCTTGGCTGTAAGTACTTCATTGCATTGGATACAGCAAACTTCTGGTTGAATAACATGGCCACAGGTTTTGTGCTGATAGACCACGGGAGGGCCATCGGCATCTGCTTGCCATCGATCTCCCCACTGGATAATGGTGATGATGACCGGGTAGAGTGCTACGCCTTTTTCAGTAAGTTTATATTCGAACCTGGTTCCTGCCTTGTCGTAGGCTTCTTTATAAAAAACACCTTCTGAAACTAGCCTATTCAATCTATCAGAAAGCCGATGGCGGCTAATGCCTAAAGAAGACTGGATATCTGAAAACTTTCTAATACGCATAAAAACTTGTCTGATTATCAGCAATGTCCATCGATCACCGAAGATTGACATAGAACGCGCTAACGAACATGTCTGTTCACCTGTTTCTTGCCATCGCACCAATAAATCCTCTGATTCCAATATGGAATTTGATTCTAGCAGAAATTAATTTTCATTTGACAAGTTCCAATATGGAACCATAGTATGTATGGTTCCATATTGGAACTTTTTTGGCGATCTGTTAAAGCCTGATCGACGTATTCTTAGGAAGAAAATGAATTTATATCTACGACTACTCTTTATCATTTTTGGTGCTCGAAAACGTACACCTATTTATCAAGACGACATGCGAAATGAGATAACAACACGTGTTTGGTTTAACGACTTAGATATTAATCTACACATGAATAATGGACGTTATATGACCTTGTGTGATTTAACACGTGTCGATCTATTTATTCGAAGTGGGTTAGCTAAATTGATGCTTAAGAATAAATGGAATCCCATTATTGCTGATCATACGATGACTTATATTCGCCCATTAAAATTGTTTGACAAAATCAATGTCGTCATGAACGTGACTCATTTTGATGAAAAGTTCTTCTATTCAGATCATGAATTTTATAAAGGTGGCAAGCTTATGGCAAAAGGAACATCAAAGTCGTTGGTAATCAGTAAACAAGGGAGCTTAACACCGGAATTTATATTGGATGAAGTACAAAAGGCGCTCTAACAAAACAGATTAGAACGCCTATTAACTATGCAATATTAAGCTTTATTTTTCTCTATCCAGTTGTTAACCATGCGTTCTAAAACGTCTAAAGGTACAGAGCCGCCACCAAGAATGGTGTCATGGAATCCTCGGATATCGAATTTATCACCCAATTCTTGCTGCGCTTTTGCACGTAACTCTAGGATTTTAAGCATACCAATTTTGTAGGATGTTGCTTGACCAGGCCATACAAAGTAACGGCGAACTTCTGACAAAATCTGCCCTTCAGCAATAGGAGAATTTTCCTTAAAGTAAGCAATAGCTTGCTCTTCTGTCCAACCCTTTGCATGAATGCCTGTGTCGACAACCAAACGAATCGCACGCCACATTTCAGTGACTAAACGGCCAAAATCCGAGTAAGGATTGTTATAAGCGCCCATCTCTTTGGCAAGTAATTCCGAATACAAAGCCCAGCCTTCAATGTAGCTATTGAAGAAAGCCTGTGTTCTAAATTTAGGTACCCCCTCTAATTCTTGTGCAATTGATATTTGCATGTGATGACCTGGGTTACCTTCATGATAAGCGATGGCTTCCATTTCATTCTTAGGCATAGAAGTCATATCGGACAAATGCGCGTAGTAAACGCCAGGTCGAGAGCCATCCGGAGTACCTGCGTTGTAATGTTGCGCTGCACCTGGACGTTCGCGAAAGGCTTCAACTCGTTTAACAACCAAATCAGCTTTTGGTAGTAAGCCGAAATATTCAGGCAACTTTCCTTTGATGTAATCTAGGTAAGCGGCTGAATCGTCGAGATACCCCTGACGGCCTTCGTCCGTGTCAGGGAAGTAGAATTGCTCATTTTTTACGTCGCTTTTAATGTACGCAAAGAACTCCTGAAGAGAGCCTTTAAATTCTACTGTTTGGCGTATTCCGTCCATTAACCCTAGGATGCGTTTAACTTCGCTTACACCAATGTCGTGTATTTCGTTAGCCGTTAAATTGGTTGTGGTTCGAGCGAGCAGCGCTGCATTGTAGTAGGCCTCCCCGTCGGGCAAGGCGCCAACACCTGCCGCTTGTTTAGGTACATTCGCAAAGTCTTGTGTAAACCAAGTGATCAGGTTTTCATAGCTGGGCTTAAGATGTTCAAGTAATGCGTTTTTCGCCTGTTCTTCTAATGTTCTTGCTTGTACCGAATCAATTTTATCGGCCTCTAATAAGCCTTTGATTTCCTTTTTGGCATCCGCAAAAAGCGGAGAGTCATCAACGCTTTCTTCGAAAGGGTTTCCTCTCAAAATATTACTTGATTGCTCAATGATACCTTCGTAAGCGAAGTAAGGCGGCCTAACCCCTTCGTTAGCATGAATTTTCGCACGTTCAAGTAACTGTGAAATAGCTGTTGATAAACCACCGATGCGTTTGATGTAAGCGTCCATATCAGATGCGTCATCAACGCGGTGAAAGTTAATCAGAAAGTTCGGTAAGTTAGCATGTGCACCTAGCATTTGTGTGAATACATAGGTTCTTCGCTGATAAGGTTGTTGCGCTTTCGCCGCTTCGTACTGGTATACCCAAATATCGTAAGAGATTTTGGCATCTTCGGTTAATTTATCGTAATCAAACTGACTTTTTAGTTCTTCAACGCTTTGCGCTTGCCACTTTAACTGTGCTTCGCCTGCTGCTTCAGTGTAGTCATCAAATTCGTCATACCGTTCTTTACGGCCAAGACGTGTCAGTGTCATAGGAGAGCGCAGCAACTGCTCTTCATATTTTGTTTCAAACCAAGCGTTTAAACGCTCCGATTCTGATTGCGCTTTTTCGACGACAGCAGGTGATTCCGCCTGTGTATTGTTGCTGGTATTTTCACTAGGCGCTTGCCCACATGCCGAGAGCACTGCGATGGCAGCAAGGCTAAGTAGTTTTTTCATGACGATTCCTGATAGGTATTGTTTTATTTTTAAGCGCGGGAGCTTAACTCTGTGATGACGAGGATAAATCAAAATCAACGTCAATACTATGCGATGGGAGTTATCTGAGAGGCAACGAAAAGTGACAGCAAACCTTTTAGGTATTATGACAATGCTAAGCGTCACAATGTGCATAGGGAAATAACATGCGGCTAGTCGCAATGTCTTTCCCTTGTTGTTTTAAGTTGTTTAACATTGAGTCTCTATAGAGGACTATGTTTACGCATAACTGACCACTTCCATTTCTACATGCTCTTCCAAATCAAAGTAAAAACGCCGGCCCGGTTCGTAATCGCCATGATTGTATGTATCAAACCCTGCTTGCTTTACTTTTGATTCGATTGCATCTAAATCATCAACTACAATGCCGATGTGATTAAGATGACCAATAGTCTTGTGAGATGTTTTCTCATCTCTGCTGTCTTGGTGGGTATATAACGCCAGGTAACTATCATCACCGCCGATATGAATCGTCCGCCCATTATCTAATGCATCACCCTCCCAGCGAATGCGCCAATTAAAGATGCTTTGCAATGCGTTTGCTGCTGTATCGATATTGCTAAGTGTTACGTTGATATGTTCAATTTTAATAGCCATGTTCAAACCTTTTTTACAATTAAGAATTAACTTGAACAGTACGTTAATACCTCAGCTTAAGTTGAGGTAAAGCGTTTTTTGTTATTTATTTTGATGGTGAACTTTTGTGCGTTCTCTTATTGGGTGAAATGCGATCTCTTATAGTGAAATATCCGTCTCAGATGAGCGAAATAGAAGTGAATAATTCTCTTATTTATTGCAATGGAAGGGAAGAATTCTCATATATCTTGAAATGGGCAGTATGACGATATTGTGCCAAAAGCCGACTATCAATTGCCACATTACCAGCTTTGATTAACGATAATGGCGCGGTATATTTTTCTAATTGTTCTCTGTTTGTTTCTAGCTCAATGGGTAAGTGATTGAAATTGTTAAGTAATCGCGTTACCAGTATTTACATACCGCGCCACATTCATTCTCGGTAAATACGCATTCTCGCTTTCTTTTACCTAACACCAAATTGAAATTAGAAAGCACTAATGCTAAGTTACTGACATATATAGATAAGTTGTACGGAAGACGTAGTGAAAACTGAAAGTACACTCAGGGTTTATCGAGAAGTCCGTATAATACACTGTTATAACTCAAGGAGAGAACTATGAAAAAATCATATATATCAGCACTGTTATTATCATTACTGTCGTTTCACATTTTCGCTAATCAAGATTTAAACAAAAATGTAGGTCGATTAGGTGTACAAGGTGGTAACGCTTATTTTTCAGTTAAGGAAGGTCTTTCAACTCCATGTAAGTTTGGCATCATTTATACTGCAATAAATACTGATTCTGGCAAAGCGGCATATTCAGCGCTGTTATTAGCTAAATCCTCAAGAACTGCCTTAAATCGTATTGACTATGATTTTGATACAAGTACTGAGTTATGCACTCTTAGACTCGTTGAACTTCAAGAACAATGAGTTATAACAAAAAGCTCAATCGGATAGTTACTCGCTGCGCGCGCAACTACCGTTTAGCTTAGCCGTTAGAACTCAAGGAGGTTTAATGAAAACTTTAACTACTATATTTGCTTTTCTTTTGGTTTTTCCCGTTAATGCTGCTGTCGTTAAGTTAACTGGTAAAGTTAATAATATTAGAATTATACATTGGGCTGATGACAGGGCTTGTGTTCAAGTGGAGAACAATTGGTTTCTATTGGATCTATCTACTGAAAAAGGTAAAGCATCTTATTCGCTAGCTTTAACAACGATGAGCACCGGTAAAGACATTACAGCTAGATGGTTAGATACAAGCACATTACAAGGTGGGTGTGACACAGGGACAACTATGTATCCTTTATATAGTTTTTCAACAATTTAATGATATTTAAGCATCAAGCTGTGAGCTCTAACAAAAGGCTCAACCGGACACAAACTCGCTGGCTGCGCTTCGCGATTATAGCCAACAAGTTTGTGCCGTTTAGCTTAAGTCGTTATATTACATCTAAGACAATATGTGGAGTTTATGGATAGTTTTTCGAATATTATTTAGTTGATTGGTTTGGGATAACCCTGAGTTTAGTTTCTGTATATATGCTGGGTAACAAAAACAAATGGGGGTTCATTGTATTTGCCTTCTCAAATGTCATCTGGACATTCTTAGGTTTAGCTTGGATGGATAGCATAGGTATGGCTGTTGGGAATTTTATATTTATGGTTATAAATATCCGTGGTTTTGTTCATTGGGTTAAAGAATCTGATAGTGAACACGGATGCGAAGTAAGTGAAACCAATGCAATATGACAAATTAATCCGACTACGCGCTGCTACACGGCTTATTTGAGCCGTTAGGTGAACATGGAAGATTGGACCTTTTGTGACATTGGATTTGAGAATCAAACCAAAAAAGTTAATGGCAAAAATATCTGGAGACAAGCTTGGGAACCTTTGAAGGTAAAACCTTTTGAAGCGCTACACCCATACCATGAAGGTCAAACACATTTATTCACAGTTTATAGATTTAACTTTAAAGGTGGTAACGTAGTGTTTGCAGCGGCGGAGGTAAGTAACTCAATATGGTGCATCTATGTGCCAGCGTAGTCCACCTAACAAAATAATAAATGACATTCGCTTTGCTCATTGGGAAAAAGCCTCGCTATCGCTCAGTTTTTCCCGTTATTGTAGACGTTATATTTCACGGAGGAATCAGGTTGTCATTTCCAGTTTTTGATACAAATCGCTTAAGGTTAGATAAATTATCTAAAGAAGATTCAAATAGCTTATTTGAGCTATTCTCTGACGATTCAGTTGTCGAATATTATGACTTAGAGGCTTTTACTGAGCTGTCACAAGCGAGCGATTTAATTGAGTTTTTTAGCTCTCGTTTTAAAGACAACTCAGGTATTCGCTGGGCTATTCGACTAAAAGAAACAGAACAACTAATCGGTACTTGTGGATTTAATACTTGGAATCCCAAAATGAAAAATGCTGTTCTTGGGTATGATCTATTGCCTAAGTATTGGGGAAAGGGGTTTACTACTGAAGCAGTTCATCGAATAGTTAAAGCTGCATTTTCCGGTGAATTATCTTGCGGTAAACTTAATCGTATTCAAGGCGACACCGTACCGGGAAACTCAGCATCAGAATCACTTCTTTTAAAGGTAGGGTTCAAAGAAGAAGGCTTAAGACGTCAATGTGGTTACTGGAAAAATCAGTTTCACGATCTTAAATGCTTTGGATTAATTCAGTCCGAGTACTGTGAAATATAACAAGCCAATTAAGACGGGACTGCGAACAGTTTGCTCGGTTCCGCTTTACTTCACATTTTAGCAAGCTATTATCAGCCCCTTATTAACCATATATGAGATCTGTATAAGAAACTTATGCTATCGCCGAGTGACATTGATACTCGGCTTCTTTTCTCGAAAAGTGTAGGCAACTAAGCCAGCTATAAGATTCGCCGCAAATGACACAACGTTTCTATGTCTTGTGTGGCCAATCTGAGCGATGTCTAAAAGTCTAAACCTCAGTTGACAGTTATATTTTTAATAACTGTTTTGAGGTATAGAGCTTCAGCTTCGCAGTGTTGTGATGTGCGTGTCCAAAAATGCAAAGCTGTTGGTGGGCGATGTTATCGCCCAAATGTGCGGTCAAAACGAATTCAATGGCTCATTCTGTGGCTATTGAAGAATTTGTTCTCGTAAAAACTTATCGATGGTTTTCATTGCCTTCATTCTGTTTTCGGCACTGCTTAAATGATGATTACCTTTTGGCAATTTTACATAAGTGACGTCCTTTTTTGCACTTTTTAATTTGTTGTACATGCGCTTAGATTGCCGAATGTTGACGACTTTGTCTCGTTCACCATGTATGAGCAGTATTGGTACTGAAACTGATTCCACATGGTTTATTGGCGAGATAGATTCGATGAAGTCATCCCCTAAGTTATCTGAACGGATCACTCTATCCCAGTAACTCACTACCCAGTGATCTTTACCATAATCATTCCGTCCAGTTTTTAGCATGCGTTTGATGTCAGACAGGCCATTAATTGAAACTGCACAAGCATATACATCTGGTGTCAACGTTGCGCCTGCGAGCGCCGCATAACCACCATAACTTGCCCCTACTATACAAACT
This sequence comes from uncultured Pseudoalteromonadaceae bacterium, assembly GCA_964625615.1. GTDB lineage: Bacteria > Pseudomonadota > Gammaproteobacteria > Enterobacterales > Alteromonadaceae > M269. The sequence goes on from CAZVDU010000011.1 coordinate 25,804, forward strand.
CTTTTCGGGTCGATAACTTTCTTGCTGGCTAAATCATTGACGGCATCTGTAAGATCGTCTTGCATCTCTCGCCCCCATTTCCCTCTGCCAGCGATGAGGTGTTCGCTACCAAATCCTTTAGAACCGCGAAACTGAGGTTGGATAACAGCGAACCCCTGACTGGCAAAATACTGAGCAAAATAGTCAAATCCAATTTGGTCGTAACTCTCTGGCCCTCCGTGTGGATACATGATGGCTGGCAGATTCTTCCCAGTAGTATTGTTCGGTAGTGTTAATAACGAAGGAATAACCACTCCATCTCTAGCCGTATATTCGTATGCTGAAACAGTATGGACGTCATTAGCAGGTATATCACTTCTTGACGATGTGAGCATCTGGATCGAACCTTCTTTATACAGTACATAGTCTCCAGCACTGCTGCCTCCTTCCAAAAAGAATACCATCTCTTCAAAGTTCGGAGTGTAATCGACTAAGGTTAAGGATTGATTTGGAAGCGCTTTTTTGAGTCCACGCATTCGGGCGTTGAGGCTTTTATCAAAAAACTCGTATGTTGGGTTAAAACCTGAATATCGCACGCCATGGACAACTCTATTGATGTCGGTGATCACGTGTTCAACATCTTTGTCTGTATGACTAAACAAAGGTCCTTCTTGCTCTCCACTAGCGAGACTCAATGTGTAATATGCCCACCTGCCATGAGAGGAATCCTGTGCGATCATCACTAGCTTGGACCTATCAGACGTTAATCCAGCAAAGCTTTTATTTAATATCTCAACGTCCTCTTTGAATATTTCGACCCAATGACCTTCGACTTTTGATTCTACAAGATGAATGTTTGTCTCGTTATCATATCGTTCTCTGGCAATCACTTCTCCTTGCTCATCCATGAAAAAGTCGATGGTGTCACCAGCACTATTATGATGAATGCGTGGTTCTTTCTTTTTGCTTAAGCTCACTCGATACAGATTATATCTCCCACTATTTTCCCGAGCGGGCATGTAAGCATACTCACCATCTTTTGAGATACCGAGAATCGTACCCACGTTATTTTGTCCGGTAGATATGCCTTGTCCCGGCTCTAATAATTTGTGAATTTTATTGTTTGAAATATTAAAGACAGTGGCGTAGCTCACGTCGTGTCGGCCGAGGTATCCGTGGAGTTTGGTGTTTACTTGAGACACTAAAACGACACGATTCTCATCAATAAACCTAATGGAAGTAGGCATTACTTCCGAAATATCAATAAGTCCAATCCTTTGTGTTTCTTTCAAATCATAAACTTGCAGAAGATCAAATTCGCCATCGGTTAAGCGATACGCAATCTTTTCCCCACTCGGGGAAATAGAAAATAAGCTAATAGTGGGTAGTTTTGCGTAGTTTTCTACAGTTAACTCATCTGCATTCGACAACAATGGAAAAAACAAAGTTAGAAAGAGTAGGCGTTTAAAAACCTGAAGCAACATGAAAGTCCTTTTCAGAATAATGTTGGTTGATGTAATCAAATTTAACATTAACGATATGTTTTTGACAACGTTAGGCTTCGATATAGGGATTCGAAGGTGTGATTGAACGGCGTAAAAACATGCTTTTAAAATGCCTAAATATCCTGCTAGGAGATTGATTTTTTTGTGTAAGATGTTGTTTATTATTATAAAAATATATGGTGCTAACTTAACGGATAAAAATAAAGTATGTTCGAGCGATATCTCTATGAACATAAAATGAACAAAATACTCATTTATATTACTTTTATATTTTTTAAGTTATATTTATTTTGATTATTAATTAACCTATGTCACTAAAGGGAACGTTATGTTTATCAAAAAAGCAGCATTAGTATTAGCAGGTCTGGCTTTAGTTCAAATGTCTTATGCATCTGAACATGTGAAGCGAAAAAAAGAGCAATCTGTTGAAAAAGTAGAACGGGTGGAAGTTGTTGGGCGAAAAACAAAACATTTACTGTTTACTGAATTCAAACGATTTAGGAGTGACTATGTAAATACTTTTAATGATTTAGTTGATGAAAGAGAGTTGCGCGTTGTCTGCAAGTTTCACAGTTATACCGGAACGCATATTAGGAAAGAAAATTGTGTACCTAAATTCTTTAACACGATTAGACATAGAGAAACGCAAAGAGCCTTCTTTTTGTCGAGGCTTAATGGTTTTGGAATAGCCGATTCAGCCATTTATCCATTAATTGCAGGCGTTGCTGACAGCGCAGTTGTCAGGGTAGAGTTGTTGGAAGAATATGAAAAGTTTGAAAAAGTAACCATAGAATTACTAAACGCCAATCCAGAGCTTGCGCAGAAATGGGTAGAAATGGAAGAAGCGTTACTCCGTTATAGAAATCACGGAAAAGATGTGTAGCAATCTCACTTGTAGGCGATTGTAGAGCCGAAGTTCTGTTCGGCTTTCGTTGGCTAAAGATAAGCGATAGTAAGAGAACTTTCCACAGTAAAAATATAAGTGTTACTTAGAGCAACACGCTCTAGATATAAAGACGAGGAAAAGCCTTCTAGGCTCTTCCTCTAGCTATATATTTACGCTTTAAACGGTAAACTTCTGTGTCGTTTACCCGATGCTTGGTAAAGCGCATTACTTAATGCTGGTGCAAATGGCGCCATACCAGGTTCACCAAGGCCGGTAGGTGAGGCGTCGGATTCGACAAAATGTACCTCTACTTCGGGCATATCAGTAATTCGCATAACCGGGTAGTCATGGAAGTTACTGGTTACTACTGCGCCGTCTTCAAACTTGACTTCGCAGTACTTCGATAGCGAGATACCCATAGCAACGGCACCTTCCTGTTGTGCTGTAGCGCCATCTTTATTGAGTACTTGGCCACAATCAACAGCGGAGTCAACGCGAACAACTTCAAAATCGTTGCCCTTCATGCGCACGTGGACCGCCATAGCGATATAAGTTTGGAAGCTGTAGTGTACTGCTATACCTAAGCCCTCACCTTTAGGTAGTGATTTACCAAATCCAGATTTTTTCGCTGCCAATTCAAGTACAGCTTTTGAGCGTGCAACCTGTTCTACTTGCTCTTTGTTTTCGTTATTGTCATAAATACGATTAAGCATAGTCAAAGTATCAACACCGGCTTTTTCAGCGAGTTCATCAGCGAAGACACCATGGCTAAAGCCATAAAATATGGCATAGACTGCACGGTACCAACCAATACGCGTATGTGCCGGTGCTTTGCCCGATTCACTGCGGTAATTGCTAATACCAAAAGGGTGAGTTTCGAGGTCTTCTACAGCATTAGCTGGCGCTCGCTCTATACCTGGGGTAAACAATGTATTGATTGATGGAAATGCAATACGATGCAACCAACCGGTGACGTTACCGTCCTTATCTAGCGATGCTTCAACACGTTGTGCACTATTAGAGTGATAGTAACCCGTACGTGTATCTTCTTCGCGCGTCCAGATAAGTTTAATGGGTGTGCCTACTGCTTTCGAAATTGCGGCGGCTTCTTGTACATAGTCGCATTTAAATTTACGACCAAATCCGCCTCCGGCAATCATCACATTGACATGCACACTTTTCTTATCAATACCTAGGAACTCAGATAGTACGCTTTGAATATCGTCAGGACTTTGTGTTGAAGCCCAAACATCGCAACGATCATCTTGCACATGCACCACACTCGCGTTGGGTTCCATTGGAGAATGTACCAAGTGACCTTGCGTATAAACGGCTGATAATGTGTTTTCAGCCTTGTTGAACGCACCTTCAACATTACCTCGTTCAGCCATTTTCTCCGCTGGTTGAGACACGTTGTCTACTAGCATTTGCATGTAGCTATCTGTGTTGTAGGTGCCGTTAACACCGCGATCCCATTCAATATTTAATTTGTCGACGGCTTGCTGTGCAGACCAAGAGTTATTGGCAACAACGGCAACACCACCTAGCGAACCAAAGGGGACCTTCATGCGATCAATTTCAACCACAGCGGTAACACCTTGCACTTTCATGGCTTCGGTTTTATCAAGTGACTTTAATTTACCGTCTAATACAGGACAATGGACAATGGCTGCGTACTGCATACCTGGAACTATCGTATCTACACCATATTTACGTTTGCCTTGTATAACCATACCGACGTCGTGTCTCGGTAGGTGGCTACCAATGTAATTAAAGTCTTTCGCAGATTTCAGTGTCGGCTCTTCGGGTACTGGCATATTGGCAGCAATACTGGCAAGTTCGCCATAGCCGAGCTTCTTGCCTGTTGGCTTATGAATGACAAAGTGATTCTGCGCGTAACAGTCTTCAGAGTTGACAGACCAAACTTTAGCGCCAGCCGCTACCAGCATTTCTTTTGCTGCTGCACCTGCTTTGCGCATGGGGATATATTGTGTACGAATACTGGCTGAGCCACCTGTGGCTTGACTACCGTATTTGTCAACGTCACCTTCAGCTTGCTCAACACGCACGTAATCCCAGTTTGCCTCCATTTCATCCACAACCACGGAAGGCAAGGCTGTACTGATCCCTTGACCCATTTCACAACGGCCGCTCTTCACCATAAGACTGCCGTCAGATTCGAGGTAGATAAACGCATTGGGCGAAAAATCGGCCGCTGATGTTGTTGTTCCTTTTGACGCCGCTGCGGGTATGTTTACACCAAGGCACATACCGCCTGTGGCAAGGGCACTAACCTTCAAGAAGCTACGGCGACTGAATGCCTTGATATCGCTTTTGCTCTCTGTATTGGCCACAGAAGTGGTGTGTTTATTTCGTTCTTTTTTGACTAAATACTCAATGTCAGGACGCATTACGAAACCTCCCTAGCTAATTCATCGGCTGCCATAGCAACAGCTTTTTTGATGCGTTTATAGGTTCCACAACGACAAATATTGCCTTGCATAGCGGTTTCAATTTCCTGAGTACTAGGCGAGGAATTACTATTGAGTAGTCCAGCGGCGTTCATAATTTGTCCTGCTTGACAGTAACCACATTGAGGAACGCCGACGTCGAGCCATGCTTTTTGCAACGGATGATCAGCATTTTCTGACAAACCCTCAATCGTGGTAATTTCACTACCCGCAACGGCGCTTATTGGCATCACACAAGAGCGGATTGCGTTGCCGTCCATATGCACGGTACAGGCACCGCACAAGCCTTTACCACAACCAAATTTGGTGCCAGTAAATTCTAATCGTTCTCTTAAAAACCACAAAAGTGGCATATCTTCTGGGACGTCTATCGGATGCTTAACGCCGTTAACGGTGATTGATTTGCTCATGATGTCTCCATGCCTTATTTTTGATGCGTCTTCGCGCATCCTTGAATAGACCAAACTAGCTACTTACTGCTATAAGTGCAACATACTTCGTCGTAAGAGAATGACATTCGTCGAACAATAGAACTTGTTGAACTTTGCCGTATATTTTACAGAGAGTTGTTTACTCTTTAAACAAGTCAGTTTAGATGATGTGTAGTCATTTCAGCAACTGCGTTGTTCTAGGGTAAGTGGCTATACTCAGGTGCTATAGAAACCTCATAGTAAAGCAAAAGGTTATCTGAAAGCTGTTCACCAACTCACAGTGCAGCTGGAATCATAGAGAAGTTTGTATACAAGCTTCTTCATCGCTGCTGTATTTTTGCTTGTACTCATAGGGCGTACAGCCATATTCTGCTTTAAAGGCTCGATTAAAAGGGCCAATAGAAGCAAAGCCACTTTCAAGCGCAACTACGAGTATAGTCCAGTGATGATTTGACGGAGATTCTAAGAGTTTGCGTGCGTATTCGATTCTTAATCTATTAATGAATTGATTAAAGTTACGTCCATTAAAATGGAACCTTAACGCGCGGCTAATTCTGTATTCCGGCACATCTAAACGGTGTGCGATATCAATCATTTTCAAATTAGCCTGTAAAAACATCTGTTCTTTGTAGAGGATATTTTTGATGCCGCTGATCAATAACTCGTCCTCTTCAGCTGTTTTAGCTGAAACCAACTCGCGCTTAATGTCATCTGTATCTTGAGTGCTTTTTAACCGCTTCTTTTGGTTGTGCTGGCTTACTAAAATGCCTTGTGTAACAAGCAATATCGATAAGGCTGAAAAAACCACAAACCAAGGCATGGCTTGGGCTAGTTTGGCACCTTCAAATAGTGCTGGCGCTATAATGCTGCAAGCTGCAATACCCGAACCAGAACAGAGCAAAAAGGCTGCTCTTTGCCACCGTTGAACGCCGTGAAAACTCGTATACCCGCGCGCCGCTTCCCATAATGTCAGCATCAAAATACTTGAAGACAATAGGTTGGTAATTTCGCTTACAGAGTTCGAGAAGGCTTGTAGTCCTGGCAGAGAGTCTGTTGACAAGACACTCGCTATTTTGATGCCTTGGTTGATCATGATCAAACCGGCAATAACAACCGCAACTGCGATATGTCGTGCCGAGATGGCTGATTTCTCTCGAAAAAGCGCCCTTGATACTAGCCAAAAAGCATTGCATGTTGCACAAGTTCCTAAGCCTATAAAATATTGATATATGCTTGGTTGGCCAGATGTGAGTTGTTGAGTAGCGACCATGGCAATAGAGCCACAAAATATGGCAAAGATAATGTGTACGGTTCTTTTTTCACGGACAATAAGCTGTGCTAAAAGCAAGCTTAAACTCGTGAACAACAAAAGACTGTATAAGAATTGAATATCCATCGTGTATAGCCGTTTTAGTCTCAATCAGAATAATATCGATATTTCCCTAACCATACCAAGTCACTTTGTTAATAATTATGTCAGCAATCTCATGAGATTGATTGATAAAGCGGTATCCATTTTCCGAATTCGACCAGATTTAGCGATTTTTAATCGAGATACTGGGGCCTGAATTAGTTCATATTAAGAGGCTCCCATGAATGATCAAGTCAATACATTGCCACCGACCTTTGCACAACGTGCAGGTTTAAATTCATCGCGAGGTCTGCTGTCTAAATCCGTAACGAGCTGGTTGCTCGTTACGCTACTAGGGCAATGGGCGTTCGCTTTTTACATATTGATTGCCTTTGCGTTTCCATTTGTTAGTGGAGGTATTAAGGCTGTCGATTTTTCACATATGATAACGGGCAGCATAGAAGGGGATTCCATAGGGAATACCCTGCTGATTGCACACCTTATTCTGGCTATTTTGATTAGCATGGGTGGTGTTATTCAAATTGTCCCTTGGATTAGGAACAATTATCCGAGCTTTCACCGGTGGAACGGCCGCATGTTTTTAACACTTGGCATCATGGGGGCGTTGACTGGACTTTACTTGACTTGGGGGCGAGGTTCTCGCTTAAGCGATCTGGGCGCTTACGGTATTACGTTGAACGGCATACTCATCGTCGTGACGTCATTCTTTGCTTGGCGGTATGCGTTGGCAAAGCGATTCGATTTGCATCGTCGTCTTGCCGTGCATGCATTTATATTGATAAATGGTGTTTGGACTTTTCGTTTATATTTGATGGGGTGGTTTGTTGTTAATCAAGGACCTAACGGCAATAACGGAACATTAGATGGGCCGGCGGATATCTTCATTTCCTATGCATGTTATATGTTGCCAATGTTAGTCGCAGAGTTGTTTTTCTGGGCACAACGCCAAAAAGAGACATATAAAGTTGTGAGTGTTAGCAGTGTTCTTATTCTAGGTACAGTTGTAACCGCTGTTGGTGTGGTTGCGACCTCTTTATTGATGTGGTTCCCCAGAATTACACAAGTGATGAGTTAGCAGAAGTAGGGCTAGAAGAGCAGTTATCTGCGCTGATAACTGCTCATGTGTAAATAGGTATCAAGAAAAGACCAATAACCCGGACACTCTTTATTGAAAGTCTCTTATAAGACCTCTTAACAGCTGAGCCTTTTGTGATAATGAGCGTTGTTGTTTTCTACTGAGGAAAATACCCGCTATTCCAATAACGGTAACAGACAATAGTATTATGCTGCCAAGCATTGGTTTAGCTATTGCGTTTAAATCGGTCATTAATGTGCCGGCGAGTAAACTAGGAGCAAATATCCAAAGCACGATACCGTAAAAGGTTAACAATACGCCAAAACTAAATATTTCAGCCACTTGTGAAACCTTTGATGCTGCAAGGTTTTGTCTCAACATTAATTGTATGTATTCGACAGTATGTTCAGCATGGGATTTCCAAGTGCTCTTATTATGCCATACAGAAAGAACACCAACCATGGCAAACAGTACCGACATTGTGTAATACAAGGCGTAATCAAATTTAGATGGCAGACCTAGCCGGATTTCATTAAATAGATAAATACAAAGTAATAAGGACATGCCAGCACTAAATATCATGTTAATTCGAGCTATTTTGCTATCTTCTTTTACTTTGTTAGCTAAGGTTTTTATGTGCTTTTTCTCTTGATGTTCTCGTTTGGTTTTTGTATCTGGTCTAGGTTCTTCATGTTGCCATTGGTCCATTAATTTATTCCAATCTTGTTCAATATTACTCATTATTTATCTCCAAAATTCTTTATCAATATGTCTTTCAATGCTTTTTTTGCACGATTTAACTTAACACCCACATTATTTGTGGTTAATCCGGTGATCGCTGCTATATCGTCGTAGCTCATACCGTCAAGGCTTAATATCACCAACTGGCGCTGAATTATCGGTAGCTGGCGGATGGCAAATAACAGCTGATTTAATTGCTGTTGTTCTTTGGTATCTTGTTCTGGCCCTGGCTGCTGACAAAAGTGGTGCTCATCAATACTCGAGTGCTGAGGCATTCGACTTTGTTTGGTGACATGATTTAATGCTCGATTGTAGGCAACGCGATAGACGTATGTATGGAGTTTACTATCGCCTTTAAATCGTCCAAGCGCTTGCCAAAGCGATAACAATATTTCTTGCAAAAGGTCTTGCTGTAGCTTGGCGTCAGCTTCGAACGTTGCTGCAATTTTTGAAAGTGTTCTGTGATAGCGCCCAACAAGTTCTTCAAATGAGAGATTTGTTTTCATCTCCGTTTTCCAATAAAAAACAGCAAGGCTTGAATATAGTTCATTCAGAGGGTTCCTTATTTTTATCTAGTATGTCCGTTAGTAAATGTGTCATAGGAAAACTTACAGGTATTATTGAACATTTATTTCAATCTAAAAGAGACGCGGCACTTGTTCGATGAAATATGCTTCTCAGTGTCGCACGAGCGACTAACAATTGAGGCTTTCATCTAAGGTTCAGTCAAGTGTAAGATACTTATCATTGATTCATGTAGGTTAAGTTACTCTGGTTGCTTAAATTGAACGTTGTAAATACTTTTTTTAATGGGTTTGTCTTACTTGTTGTTTTAACTGGCTGTGCTAGCAAGCTTATTGTTGAAACGATTGTTGATGTTCCTGAAACTTTGATTGAAGAAATTCCTGCCGATGTTGCGATTTACTTCCCTGATACAACACGTAATCATGAGTACGTTGAGCCTAGTCGCGACGGGAAAACCTGGTCTATTACCACTGGACCTTCACAAGTAGCGTTGTTAAATCAAGTTTTTGAGTCAATGTTTACGTCTACAAGTGCGGTTGAGAAAGTTGAAGATGCTGTGACTGGGTATGATTTAGTTATCATTCCAGAACTTCAAGATATGCAGTTCTCATTGCCCAGAAAAACTCGCCTTGGTTTCTATGAGGTGTGGATGCAATATGAATTCTCAGTGAGCTTACCTGATGGTACGTCAATAGCGATGTTTCCTATTAGTGGTTATGGGACAGCACCAACAGCTTTCTTTGCTGGTGACGACGAAGGTATTCTGCAAGCCGCGAATACAGCGTTTCGTGAGTTGGGTGCGAAGCTGGTTGTAAAGTTTGATAACAACACTGATATACAGAAATGGCTCTCATCGCGAGTAGACAACAATGAAGATTGAACACATGAAACGCGCTATGGTTGATAGTGCATTATTTCTTGCTTGTTGCTTAATGCTAAGCGCTTGCACAAGCAATGGTCCTCAAAATTCTTCAAACCAGCACGTTGAAATTGATCCATCGCGCCAGTCAATAGTCATACTCGGACGGCGGCATGTGGGGCATAATAGAACCGAAGTTGACTATGTCGCTTGTATTGAAGAAGAACTAGGGTTGAGGTTCCAATTACTCAACATTATTCCAGAACAGCAATTTATTGATAGTATGTATCCATATTTTGAAAAAAGTACTGCACCTCTGACAATTGGGAATCTATCTGAGACGATGCAAAAACCAATTGTTAAGAAGAAACTTGACGAGATGAATTTGGCGCATCTTATTTGGATCAATGGTAAAACCAGCCGGACAGGTCAAGCCGGCAGTATATCTTGCGCAACAACAGGTTGTCTCGGTTACGCTACTTGGTCGGATGAAGCTGACTATAAGGCACACATTTGGGACATTGACAGCCTGTCAGAATCCGATTCTATAGCAACGAATCGAGCGGGGACGTCTCACTTGCCTGCAGTCGTTGTTCCAATTCCAATACTCGCGAGAGTAAAGACCAAAGCCTGTAGGGAAATGGCGAGGAGTATCACAAGCTCATTGCGCCGTTAAAGCAGAGTGTGTTTCTTGTTGCTGAGCGCTGTTGTTGTTTTTGACTATTTTTTTCGCGCGTTTTGATGCTTTTTGCGCTTCATTAAACAACGTCTTACCGTTACCTAATAATTGCTGGTTAATCGCTTCAGATTTCCATGCGATTAATGCTGACAACATCGGAATCAATTCGACCGAATATTCACCATAGGTACGGCGATACAACCAATACAGATACTCATAGTACTTATTGACCTCCGTCCATTCTTCCAATGCTCGATTGACTATAATGAGTTGCTCAACGATCGGAAATTTGTCGGGGTTGTGCAGGCCGAAATTAGCCGTGTGTATTTCAAGACTTCTCATAAATGCATTGAGTGCTAGTTTGTGTCTCCCTTGTTCTGAATACTCAAGCCCTAGTGTCAGGAGCTCATTGATAAGGCTTTTGTCGTAGGGGCCAAATTCAGCCTCGAATTCTCGAATTCTTGCGAGACGTTCCTCTTGAAGGCTTCGTTGAGGTTCCACTTGAGGTTCTTTTTTAGCGCTTTCAAGCTGCTGACCATAAGGCAAAGGACCAACAACATTAATGTAAGAGGTTTCTTTCTCATCACTTTGCTGACTATTCTTGCTCTCGTCTTCATTAGACTGGCTGTGCGCATAAAAAGGACAGATAAGTAGCGCGGAAACAATAACTACTCTTGTATTTGTTTTCAAAAGACACAACGCTTTCATAAAAGCACTCATGGGCACATTAGCCTGACTAAACCTGACTTAGTTGATATCAAATATTGCCTCAAAAAACGGGTGTACGCAAAGAATATGCAACAAAGAATAACAGACCATAATTTGACGCAAAGTGAGCAAATTTTGTTAGAATGAAACCAAGCGGTTTTTCAGTGACAGCGGTAGTTTTTACCTGTAGAACTCACAAGTACTTGGAGTGCAAGAAATGAAAATCATACAAGGACTTCTATTCAGTGCCTTGTTGAGCCTGACACCCGCTCAAGCACAACTGTTTGACCAAAGGCCTGACGTGCTGGTGTGTTCCGTATCCCAATCCACCACAAATGATGCTTGGTTAGAATTTGTATACTACGTTAGCGGCACCCAGAAAGGCGGCATTACCCTCTATAAATCTCTGACATCTAACCCTGTGCTGGTGAAAGTCGACAAAGCTGGGAATATAAGCGTACCCAACCTCGCCGATTGCGATGGAAAAAATGTTAAGGACTTACTGAAAAATGGTCGTGCGGCATACTTTTCCTCTCCTTAGGTTTTAGTATTTCAACCGATGTTCGATTAGTGTGGAAAATCGACTCACACCATGAAGAATGACATCCTCATCAACCTCAAAGCCTGGCATATGTGGAAAAGCAACGTTGCCTCTTTGAGCATTTTCGACACCAATAAAAAAATAAACACCGGGCACGGTTTTCTGGAAATGGCCGAAGTCTTCACTGGCAAAAGGGATCTTGCCATAATTTTTTTGAATGACATGTTCACCAAAGGTTGTTTCAAATAGCTGGTTGGCTTCATGAATGAGTCTTTGATCGTTATTAACTCCCTCCCGCACGTGTAACGCTTGAACTGATTGGAGTCGGTCTCTAAATTGGCTGTCTCTTATCTGCCGTTTAAGCTTGTTTATTACGGCTTTAATATCTTGGTAATCTGCGGTAAACAACTCAATTGAAAACACGATTTTATCCTCACCTTTATGATGACGAGGGTCGCCATCGAATAAAACGTAGTTTTTATAAATGGTGTTAGGGTTACTTAAACCTAGCTCCGAGTCGGTAACATTAAGAAGGTTGGTGAATTTTTGAGGTGATTTCACTCGTACAACTGACGATGTGGCTTTATTTATTATAGCTGATATTGCAGTTACATCTGTGGTGCCTTTAAATTCGAAGTTGAGCAGCCGAGAATGCGAGAATACATTACCAGGAGATGTAACAATGGTGCCGGTCGACATTGGCCCAACATGCGCCGCGTAAATTTCATCGGCCTGAATCATGCCAAATAAACCATCATTAATCATGGCTTTGGCTCCTTGCTGACTTTCCTCGGCCGGTTGGAATAAGAAGTACACCGTGCCAGCCAAACCCTCCAGGTTCTGTGACAAGGTATTGGCGATGCCTAACCCGATTGTCGTGTGCACATCGTGACCACACACATGAGCAACGCTATTATGTTTAGTAACCCCAGAACTTGCTTCATTATGATCATGTCCGCCGTATTCAAATTTAGCTGCATCCATATCCGCACGCCAAATAATATGCTTCCCTGGTTTTGAGCCCTTTAAAATACCTATAACGCCATAACCGCCGACATTCGTTTTTACCTCCAATCCAAGGTGAGTTAAATAGTTAGCGACAACCTTTGAGGTATATTTCTCTTGACCGGATGGCTCAGGGTACTCAAATAAGTTGCGTCTAATCTCTATCAATTCGGGGTAGATCTTTTGAGCGTATTGTTCGTTCGACTTTAGACCTTTTGGATCTGCGTTTACCTGAGAAACACTCAAAACTGATAACAATGAAATTACCGTGCAGAGTGATATAAGTGTTGATCTTAATGACATAATAAAGACACCTTGATGAGTTTAAGTGTGCTTATTTCATCAACGAACCAACCTCCGAGCGCTTCAGATTATAAAATTGAACGTCCGATCTTATAATATTGAACGTGATGAGAGTATTTGGGACACGATTAAGCGTGATGCTTCTGCCGATATTGGGTGGGCGTTATCCCCATGAACTTTTTAAAGATGGTGTTAAAGGTGCTCTTTGACGAAAAGCCCGCTTGTAAAGCAATATCCAACACTGACGCCGTACTTGTTGAGTTCAACTGGTCACACACTTCTTTTACGCGGTATGCATTAATGAAATGATTGAAGTTTTGACCCGCATGTTGATTTAACACTTCAGAAAGGTGGTGCGGCGAGATGCCAATTGCATCTGCCAATGTTGGCAGACTCAATGTATTATTTCGATAACTGTGCTCTTTTTCAATGTGTTGAGTGAGTTCATCAAACATGATGGCTCGTGTGCTTTCATCAATTGCACCTGCGCCTTCAGTCTCTGACAAATTGCTGCCCTGGCTTAACGCTTGTTCATCACCTTTACTATTGATTACAAAAAACTGAGGGTTCTTCCATTGCCTCAATGCAATGAAATAGATGATCAAGACAATCATCGCGTCCGATAAAATCAACATAGTTGATGTTGCAAAATTGCTGAAGGCCATTATGCCTTTAACCAAAAAGATGCTGATTAATGACAAAACCAGCGCACTTAACCAGTGGAATATAGCTGGATTGAAGTTTGATAAGGTATCGCTTGCCTGTTGATGGTAACGCTTAATCAATAACGCCGTTGCCATTAAATACGCTATCACAACACCAAACAATAGATACTCGCTAAACCATAACCGTTGTGTTGGTGCAGAAGCACCCACTATCCAACGCCTCATTTCTTCATGATGATAAAAAAGTGCGTCAGCATTTAACAGGTAGCAGGCAAGCAATGGTAAAAAGTGAATAAGATCCACTCTTGTGAAAGGTGCATTAAAGACAACTTTACGACAATATAAATACAGCATGCTCCCATATAAAACGGGCAAAAAGAAGAACCAGGACGCTAGTGGATTAAACACTTCATAAGCCACATCAAAGGTTATAAATGGCAAGAAAAAAGCCAAACCCAACACCAGGCAATACAACCCCAACACTTTACTCGCAGCTGTAGTTTTATGATCGTAGAACAATAAGAAGAATAACAATACGCCTTGGAAACTGCCGATGGCAGAAATGTACTGATGTAAAGCGGTCATGATTTGAATAGTATCTCTTTTGTTATTATTGTTCGTTTGAGGGCGTTTTGTTAAATCCCCACAACCCTAACAAAACCCAAAGAGGTTGTAACCCATCTCTTAAATCAGATTGTCATGAGTCGTTTTCCATTACCTATACTCAAAAGGAAACCTGCCAATATCTATTCAATTTTTTGCTAGTAGACATGAATAAAGTGTTGTTAGTATTGAGTGTAAAAATTACCGCAGGAAAGGGTTAAGGAATGTCAGAGAAAAGATATCGCGTTATGTTGTCAAGCACCTTTCTTGATCTTGAGGAGCATCGGAAAACCTTTCAAGAAGCCCTTAGAAAGCATGATCTCGATTATGTCGTCATGGAAGATAATGTCCTGTCTGTTACGAACGATGTAATCGGCGCATCTATTGATATGGTTAATGCAGCTGATGCCTATTTGTGTCTTGTTGGGCAACGATATGGTGAACCAATAGAATGTTCTGACCGAAACCCAGATAAGCTCTCAACAACAGAGTTGGAATTCGAACAAGCTATAAAGCGAAATCTGCCTATTGCGTCTGTTCTTTTCAGTGATCATTTTCCAGTTGCCCGGGTAAATATGGACGTAGAACCAGAAAAACTGGCAAAGCTTTGTGCGCTTCGTGACAAGCTCGGTGAACACAGAGTAGTAGGTTATGTATCAAATGAAGCCGAATTATTAGATCGAGCGCATATAGCGGCATCAGAGCTTAAAGAAGAACTTAGAACTATAGATGCCCGAAAGTATGTCGCGGAAGAGAAAAAAAGAGAGCCAGCGGTATTACAATCAACGCCACCAAGCTCCACAACTCAAACTCTCGATGTAGAATCAATACCGCCTGCCCCACCAGTTTTGCACTTGGTTACCCCCCTTTCACAAGGCATGTCGTTTGTCGGTCGAGAGCGTGAGCTGGATGAATTAGATGCCTGGGGGCGATCAAGTGATTCTATGATGGTGGTCGAGGCGATTGGCGGTATGGGTAAGAGCATGCTTACTTACTATTGGCTCAACCATCACGCAGAAAAAATACTGCCAAACCTTGCAGGGCGCTTTTGGTATTCCTTTTATGAAGAAGGCGCCAGCATGAAGGATTTCTGCATTCAAGCTCTCGCCTATATTGAACATAAACCCATTGTTGCGTTCAAAAGCTTAAGCCAACATGATGCACGGCAGAATTTACTCCAACATTTACGAGAAAAACCCTGGCTCCTTGTACTTGATGGCTTGGAGCGTGTGCTGATTGCTTATGGTCGGTTTGATGCCGCCCAAATGACCGATGAAGAAGCTGATTTATCTCGACAGGATGAAAAAGACGGCTATCTTTGTATTCGACCTGACGATGATGAATTGCTGCGTTATCTAGCGGGTGTCGGAGCAAGCAAAATCCTTATCTCAACCCGAAACTTACCAACAGCGCTGCGTTTAGCTGGGGGTGGTGCTCTGCGTACTGGTGTGATACATCAGAATTTAACCGGGCTTTCCGGTGATGATGCCGAGCTAGCTATACGCAACGCCGGTGTGTCTGGTGACGGCAGTAAAATAAGATCTTACCTAGACAGAAACTTTGACGGACACCCGTTAATTGTTGGTGTGATTGCAGGCATCATCATGGATCATCCGCCTGCACCGGGCAATTTTGACCATTGGTTAGAAGATGAACAAGGCGCAAAGGCATTAAATCTTGCGACTTTAGATGGCTTAGTGGCAAAACGGAACCATGTACTCAAAGTCGCCTTTACCGGACTGGCAATGGATGAACGAAAATTGCTGGCACGCCTTGCCTTTTTCTCAAGTGGCGTAAATTACGGCGTACTAAAGGTGCTTAATCCTCGCTTGCCGTTCAAGCCTAAAGAGATTGAAGAACCAGAGATATACTCTTGGATGGATGAAGATAGGAAAAAAGAGCTTAACGAAAAGTACGAAACCTACCTTGAGAGTTTAAAAGTATGGGAAGCCGACATTTCAAAAGTCGGGCGCGATGCCGAAACATGGCTTAGAAAGGCGTTGTTGAAGCTACAACGATGTGGTTTATTGATCTGTGATAAACAGACTGCAAGTTACGATCTTCATCCATTAGTTCGCGGGTTTGTACGCCATCGTTTGAATGATAGCGACCGGGCCGAAACAGGCACACAGATGGCTGACTATGCTCAACAGCAAGCCCCAAAAGTATTAGACGATACATCATCAGAAGCTGATGTCGATGCCTATTTAGAAGTTGCCAGATTATTATTGTTGGGCGAACAATTTAGATCTGCGGCAGATTTGTTGGGTAAAAGTTTTTTTCAATATATAAGCAAATTTGGTCGCATAAGAATGTATTTTGAGCTGCTATCGAACTTTTTTAACAACGACTACACTGCTCCAGTTGATCCTACGCCACCAGAGAAAATCGGAATATTATCAAACCAAACCTCATTGTCAGCCTTTCGGCTTGGAATGGATGAATTTGCTATCAACTCGAATCTTCTAGAGTTATCTCTTAGCTTGGGCCAAGGTTTCACTAGTACTTTTACATCTTTAGGCAACTTAGCTATTGCTCTTAATTATAACGGCTCTTTAGCTCCAAGCGTCAGGATTTTAGGTCATCTTTCAGAAATAACCGATCTGATGAATGAAGAGCAAATTTCTAGACTTGATTTTTACTTAGCATCATTGAAGCTACATTTAGGAACATTGGACTGGCAATCTGAGCATCCCAGAGCTTGTATTGATGCGCCAGATGACTTCGAAGGAAGTCAAGATCTTATTCGGCATATCCTTGTTTGGCAATGTCGATTCAGCAGTATGTTAAGAACTAATACGCTAGACACAATCAGAACCGTATTGTCTCGAGAAGATATTCAAAATGACAGGTATAACCTTCTTAGAATAAAAGTCGAAGAGGCGCGCTATCTCCAAGAAATTGAAGAGCATCGCGCCGCTCAAACCTCATTTATAGATGCTATTCGTATGGGGCGCGAACAAGATATCCCTGTAAGTGCAGTGGAAGCCCGCTATGGAGTAACACTTATACGATTGAGTGAGTCGGCGTCTGCACAAGAGATAGCTGATCGCCTGTCTGAATCACGTGAACCACCATATTTAAGGCTCGCCGAGTTATGGCTAGAGCTTGGTGAAGCAGAGCGTGCTCGCTATCATGTGCGGCTTGCTTACCCAAAAGCTTGGGCAGATGGCCCACCTTACGCTTTTCATTGGGATTTAGAGGATTGCCGTAAAGTCATGGCGGCGATTAATGAACCCGAACCTACCGATCTTCCGTATAATACGCCTGAGAGTATTGGTCCCTTTGAATGGGAAGCTGATTTCCTCGCTCGTATTGAGAAGGAACGCACTGAGAAGCGTGAACGAGAAAAACATCACCAATTGCGCAAAAAGAGAAAACGTACTTAATATACAGACGATAAGTCAAACATCTTTGTTTTGGGTGGAAAGGCAATAGTGACTTGACCCTTGTGCCTATTGACTAAATCGTTGAGCCTATCCATGGTGTAAGAGATGTCGTCAATATATTTAAGCGTGACGGGTATTTTTTCACCATAGGGTTTTCTGAAGTCATCGAAGTGAATCGGTATCACTAATTTAGCGCCTGTGTTTTCTACTGCTGCTTGCCAATATCTTTCAATATAATCAGGACTCTCTTGATTAGCTTGTCGATTCCCTTGTTTACTGAGCAATCCAATACCTAAAAAAACAACGTCTGCTTTTAAATCTTCGGGAATATTGTCTCGCTCAAAGCCTGCGCTGGGTATGATCAATACTTTAGCGCTGGGATGATCGATATAGAAGCTAAACACCTCTGCTGAGTCAATATACTGAGACCCCCTCATTAATCGCGTTAGCATTTTTTCGAACCACAAACTTACTTTGTTTTTCGGGACATGCGGTGTTTCAAAGGCAGTGATTTTAAATTTACCAATGGTTGTAGGCGTGTTAAGGGGGATCAGTTGCTTTTTTGTATAGGTTGGCGAAAAACCTAATGTCTTACTTGACCCCATTAACGTCGCTTTTGTTTTTGCTGCGACGACGCCAGCATCTAAGGCGTGGTCGTAATGTGAGTGTGAAACGAACAATACATCGATGTCCCCTAACTCATTATCAGCCATGGCTTTGTTAATTAGCCTGTGGTTCGGTTTAAGGCCCTTAGCTATATGTTTTAAAATACCTTGGCGAGTAAAAAAGCCATCAAACAAAACACTGTTATTACCATCCGTTAATAAAAGGGTTGAGGTGCCTAAGAACTTTGCATGAAGCGCGTCGTTGTCTTCCCTTGATACAACAGGTTCAAGGAAATTGACCGGCTTATAACTGCTGCACCCCACTAAGCTGATAGCAAGCAGGATGAGTACTTTACGCTTGGCGTTAAAGCGTGTTTTCAACCTATCGTTCTCCTTGTACTGGACCAGTGTAAGAAAAACACTCAGCTTCATTGGATCTTTTATTAGCTAAGGGCTTTTATCTCTTTCACAAACTTTCGCGCTATCTTCTTAAAGCCACCATTTTTCGGGTGTAGCTCGTTAGCCCACTCATTGGGAGCGAGAGTGCCTTGAGACTGGATAACGGATATTTTGTCGTGTTCTTGCGCTAAGTCTTTAAGCATGTCATTGAATTGTATAAGGAATGCTTTAACAACATCAGCATGCATCGCTTCGGGCACTTTCCTTATCTCCAAACCTGGCCGTAGCCAAGGGCCTTTGCCACAGACGCCTTTACCCGTAGGGATGGCAAAATCATAACCATGAAAGAGTAGGTGTGTTTTTGGACTGTGTTTATCGCGTATACCAATAAGTTCTTGATAGTCTAATTTCACTAACAATAGAGCGGCATCAATGGTTGTTTGATTGAGCACATCGTTGACGCTCATTGAACTTTTGAAAGGGTTTAGCCATTTATGAAACCGGTCTGAACCGGTGAGGTCGTTCCCGCCACCAGAAAAAAACATAAACTTATACTTCTTTCCGGGTGCTGGCCCTCTCTTTAATTCTCGAACGAGCCTTTTTCGTTGCTTCGGCGCCATCATATCTCTGGTTTCATCACCGGGCGACGATAGGTTGAGGATTTCAAGACCCATTAGTTTACTGATGTAAAATGGCAGGGCTTTGCCAATAACATACCTGCCCCAAGAGTCACCTTCCGCGATAATTGTTATGGGATCGTTGCCTTGCTTTAGATCTTTAGCCGCCCATTTTCGATATCGCTTGGACTCTTTATCGAGTTCTCTGTCTAACTTTCTTTGGAGAACAGCATTTTTTTTGGTTTGGGTTTTAATATCGTTGGTAAGTTGTTCAGAAAACGCCATTTTCTTTCCTTTCCTATTAATTATGTTTCAAAAACTGGCTTTTTTGCCTCTATAAATTCAGATTAGTAAAGTTTTCAAATAATGGCACCTTTACTCACCTTCAAGGGTAAGTGCCGTTTAAACGGAGAACCTCTCACTGATTGTTCAGTGAATATAAAAGGGGATGGCAAGCACCTTGAATTTATAAGGGTGAAATTGAGCGCGTTTATTGCTTTAATATG
>CAZVDU010000012.1:0-45208 GCA_964625615.1 uncultured Pseudoalteromonadaceae bacterium
GCAAGCACCTTGAATTTATAAGGGTGAAATTGAGCGCGTTTATTGCTTTAATATGAACTCGCCTTGATATGTGATTCGGATAATAATAATGAAAGAACAAAGGTCCCTTCATTGGCTTCAGCGTTTAAAGGATGAGAGTTGGGAAGCTGAGCTGTTGATCTCCGCCGTTTCTATTTTTGCTATTCTAAATGCCTTTACACCGCTAGATTGGCTGGTTAACTTCTTTATTAGCCATTTACCGCCAGAGCAGTACTTTTATGGTTTTATGATCAGCTTTGGAGGCTACCTCGCACTAGGTATTCTAGGTGCGTTCTTTGTTATTCATCTTGGGCTTCGCGCATACTGGATTGGTTTAGTTGGGCTTAATTCGGTGTTTCCTGATTACAGCTTAAAAGACAGCGCCTATTCAGAGATCTATACCCGAAAAATGTCTGAAACCCTGCCTAAGCTTCCGGCGACGATAAGTGTGTTGGATGAGGTTTGCAGTGTCACTTTTTCAGCGGCCTTTGCATTTTTACTATTGTATTTAAATATCAGCCTTCTTAGCGGGATCCTCTTAGGTTTGTACAATGTTGCCATCGGGTATTCATTGGGGGATCTATATGCCTATTTAATGATGGCATTTGCATTGGTGTTCGTTTTGTTGATGATTTTTACTGCCGTTGCCAATTTAAAAGCCTATAAAGATAACGAAGGTGTACAGGTTTGGTATTACCATATAGCGATATGGAGTAATAAGCTTTTGTTAGGTCCGCTTTATCGTTATTTGTTGCAAATAACCATGATTTTTGGCTCTAACTTTAAGAAAAAGAAATCTATCGTCATGACCATGCTTGTCATGGTTGTGTTTGGTATTGCCTTTGCGATGTTCCAGTTATTCCAATCTAATATTACTTACTTGTCGCGTGAAGTGCGTATAGAAGATAAGCACAGGCTTTATCCTCATCACTACAGAGTGAACAATTTACAAAATCGGTTTCTTGTGGCCCCTGAAATCCAAGCAGAAACTATTGATTCCTCAGTTATTGAGTTGTTTGTGCCGTTGTTTTCTTATGAAACCGGTAAACTGAGTCAAGGCTGCGGACTGGATGAAGAGAAGAGCTTTGGATTAGATGCCGCTCAACGCCAAGCAAGGTGGGAGAGGAACCTGATATGCTACGCGAAAAGCGTGCAAGTCATGATTGACGACAATTGGGTTGATGTCGAATTTATTAAAACGGACCATGCCATTACGGGGCAGTTTGGTCTCTTCGCATTTGTTGATGTCGCAAACATTGAGTCGGGACAACACCACTTGAGTGTTGTAAAAAAGCTCTCCAGTGATGAAGAAAAAACAAATAGGCTTCCTTTTTACCTCTCTACACAATGATGGTATTGGTAAAGTAAGTGACTCGAACAACCTAAGAGCAGTTGTCGAGGACGCCATTTGGGATCAGAGTTGAAAATACCCCCTGACTGAGCATATCACCACCTTGGTTGGCATTATTCAAACGAGGTGGTTTTCAATTGGATGAAAGGTATATATATGTCGGGAGGTTCAAGTGTACTTGTTATTCCGACTTGTGGTTAATTATTGTCTTAATGGCAATACTTCTCCAAAAATATTCCCACGCCAACGTTTATCGTTGTTGATAAATAGAAGCTCACCATAGTGTCCTTTTTTCATACTGGCGTCGATGGCGATAACCTTTCCTTGGTATCGAGCTATTATTTCTTTTTGTGACGTGTGACCCACAACAATACTGTTAATATCGAAGTGATTAAGTAAGTTGTCAATTTCCTCTGATGTTGCTTGAGGCTCTCTAAAGTAACCGCGGTACCATATAGGCCCATTTTTGGTGTGCAAATACTCTGCAAATGATGTTCTCTTACCTGAAGTCTCAGCTTTCACTAAGTAATCTCTAAATGTTTGGTTAATAGACTTCAGGCTGTAACCTTTGGTTGCAAGGTCAGGGTGTATACCACCGTGTGCAAAGAGGTAGTCATTCACCTTTACTAAGACATTTTTGCTTCTGAGCCAAGCACCTAATATCGAATCTTTGGAATATAATGACTCATAGGAAACACCTAATACGCTAGCGACGTTCTCATATTTTTCGTTGAGGTAACGTAAATCCCCGTTGAGTATCATGGCCTCATGATTACCCAGTAATAGATGTAAGTTACCGCCAGCTCTAAGTGCTTGTCGTTCCAGTTCGAATAAAAACCACAGAATTTCTGTCACTTTAGAGCCACGATCGAATACATCACCAGTGATGACTAAGTGACCATTACCAAAAAGCCAATTGCGCTCGTGGTCGATAATGCCATTGTTTTCTAGCAATTTGATGAGTAAGTCATATTGACCATGTGAATCACTAAATGCCGCAATCTGGAACTCACCTTTGTATTCAAATGGCCTGTTCTCCCAATGTATTTGCTTGACTGATGCAGATAAATCACACTCATCAAACTGATAAGGCAGCCTATCAACAGATATAGATGATTTATTGACCTTGCCATCACATAGCCATTGTATGTCTAAGGTTTCGGCATTATGGAAAATATAAGGACCTTCGTTAATAAGTGTGTCGGCAATGAGTGGTTCACTATTTTTAGGTGATGCCTGATCTAGCTGAGGTTGAGAGTAGTCTTTGGGCGTGCATGCAGTCAGTATGATGCATAACAACCCCAGTGTTCGGTTGATTAAAGGTTTCAATAGATTAGCCTCTAAAGTACTAATAAATAGGTAGAAAGGATGCCTCCGAAGAGGCATTTCTTTTGTCGTTCCAGCTTAGAAGCGATACTCAGCGCGAAGGAATACAAAACGCCCAATTAAGCCACCAATGAGTGGATTGGTATTGCCGTTTTCGCCTGATTCAATATCACCATCTTCTGCAACGAATGGGCCTAAGTTATTGAAGATATTGTTAGCGCCGGCTGTCACTCTGATTTCACTGTCGTTTTGTAAAGTGAAATCGTAAGTGACTGCGACGTTATGTGTGGTAAAAGACGAGAAAAACAAGCCGTTAGGTACTTCTGCGTCAGGAATTTGTGCTTGTACTTCTCGGAAATCTTCTAACCTTTGGAATGAGTCAACAGTGTCTCCTCTAAAGCGCGTTGTCCAGCGAACCCTAAGGTCGTTATATCGCCATGTCACTGCTGCACGTGCTCTGTCTTCAAAGACCTCATCTGATAATGAACCGGCAAACTGCGTGGTTACTGAAGAACCGTCATCTGTATCGAACGTTTGTGAGTTCTCTATAACATGATTGTAGTTCAATCGGTAATCTAAGATCCCATAGGCGCCTATTTCGTGACGATAATCAAACGCGACATCAACACCTCTGGCACGTCGCTCGCTCAAATTCTCGCTGGTTTGCAGCAAAGTAGTAATGGTGCCATCTTCCAAACTTCGTTCAACACGTTGACAGAACGTATTGTCATCACCAAAAGGCGTATTCGATGCATAGCATTCGCGTAAGATCTCTTCATTACCTATTTGAGAAATGGCATCAGAAATTTTGATATCGTAAAAATCGACGGCAACTGACAAGTTGTCAACAAAGGTGGGGGTGGCGACTATACCAACAAATATCGTGTCACCCGTTTCTTCTTTTAAGTCTGGGTTACCGCCATTAGGAGAGTGAATACTGCGAGGGCTTTCAAATTCACCTTCTGCCATTATCTCAGCGAGAATCCCTGGTTCCAGACGGCAGTTATCGTGGCCTGCGTCAGTTGACGTTAAGGTTGCGCCTTCACAAATGTCGTTAACCCTATCAAAATCCCCCGCTGGTGGTGAGAATATTTCGTTAATGTCTGGTGCTCTTTGCGAACGAGCATAGTTAGCCCTGAATCGGTAACCTTCTATTGGTTCCCAAATGACTCCGGCTTTATAACTTGTTACTAGGCCAACATTCGTTTGGCTGTAGTCTGACAGTCTAAAAGAGAATTCTGTGGTGAGTTCTTTGGCCGCCGGTGCATCTTTTAATAATGGTACATTAAACTCACTGAATATTTCTGTAGCGTCGATACTACCTGTAAATGCTGGTGTTAAATTATTGGTGACACCGCCAAATTGTGACAACTCATCTACTTGTCGTGACAGCCTGTCTTCTCGATATTCAAAACCAAATACTGCGCCTAATGGGCCAGCAGGTAACTGAACTAAGTCACCCGTAATAAAGCCTAGCACATTATATTGTTCCAAATCCGCCTCTATAACCGGGTTAGCTCTTATAAAGTCACCTGCTTCTGATGTAACAGAGCCCACGCCGAATATATTCAATGGTACGCAGCCGTTAGCACGAGCTGCTTCGTTAGCACAACGAATTTCGCCGTTCGGACCCACTTCTGCGTTGATTGCCTCGTTGAAATTGAAAACATTGATCTCGTTGGTTCTTACTTGATCTTGTGTGTAACGACCAAACCCAGCGGACACATCCCATTCCCAGTTATCGTTGAATAAAGTACCTTTTAAGCCAGCCCAACCGCGAAAAGTGCGTCTTGTGTTTTCTCTTGAAACATCGCCTAGCTCAACAAAACGCCGTCTAAAATCAATGTCACCATCAGCACTTAATGCAATAGCCTCCGGTACAAAAGGATTATTGATAGATATCTCGTCGGGTTGTATTTGACTGATCACGCCTGTAACGGGGTCGATAATGTTGATGTTGTCACTGCTCCTGAGCCCCTCTGGTATTCTTTCTACCGACGACTCAGTCTCGCTGGCCTGGAATTGGGCATTAAAAGATACGGTGTCACTCAACTCATAATCTACCTTAATGGCTGCAGCGACTCGATCTCGAGGGGAGTCTATAATGTCAAATGGCTTATCGTTGAAGCCGTCTCGATCAGCTACAAAATCTGTTTGTAAGCCGTTTTCATCAAAGAAAAAGTCACCCCCTAAAAAGCGTCCTCCGATTGGTTCAGAGCTTAAAGAAGAAAACAGTTCTGGTGGGGTCTCACTGAGTAGTCGGTCACCTTCGGCTGTTTCAACGATATTGGTCCCTGTGTCTTCATCGTATTCAAAGCGTGCTGGTAATAGGGCACCTCGTCTTGCTCTGTCTGTTGAGCGGATACCAAACTCTCGGTTATATATTGCACTGGCAAAGACATAGCCTTTACCACTGGCGAATTCGCCGCCGTAGTCACCAGAAAGAGTAAACTCTTCACCAGCGCCTTCTGTTGTTCGTCCGCCGTTTGCTGTAAAAGTAAACCCTTCCTTTTCGCTCTGAGTAATAATGTTAACAACGCCCGCGATAGCGTCAGAACCATAAATAGACGATGCGCCACCGTTAATAATTTCTACTCTTTCAACTAAACCTGCTGGTATGGTGCCCAAACTGACGGTATTGGAGGAGGTCGAGTTAGATACTGTGCGCCGACCATCTATCAATACCAATGTTCGGTTACTGCCTAAATTACGTAAGTCGACGGTTGAAAGTCCACTATTGGATATGCTTGATTGACTGTTTGTTGTCGTTGTAGCGGGTGCAAGGGCTGGAATCTCTTCAGTTAGAAGATCGCCAAGGCCATTCAAGCCCAAATCGGTAATGTTATCGCGGTTAATCACTGTTATGGGTGTTGAAAGCGAGAAGGAGTCACGTTTAATACGTGATCCAGTTACCGTTATTTTTTCAACAGACTCTTCATCGTTTGCCGAGTCGTCTTGTGTCTGTGCTTGTGCAGCCAGTGTTATTGAGCTGCTAAAAAGTGCTATTTGTATCGCTAAACTGAGCTTTCTTTTATTGCTTTTAGTCACTGGTAAATCCTTGTTATGTTTTTATTCTGTGTGCCTGAACTCAGTCATATCAGGTACAGTAAATTAAACAATCCTCGGAAGGTCATTTATATATCTCCGCAATATCTTCTGTTTTATTATCTTTTTAAAACAAAGGCTTGCATTCTATTTTATGGTAGAGAAAATGTTTGTAACATAAGGAGAAATGACATGAATAATCTTTTGAGTGATATTCGTTTTGAAATAACGCATAGTAGATAATAAGTAAATTGATTCATGTAGTTGGGCTTGTGTTTTAGATGATGCACTTATGAATATAAGGCGTGCTTTTCAGGTTGGTAGGTGTGTTGTCGACCCATGTGATTTCTCCATTCAAATTGAAGGGGGGGATAAGTGCACGATTCAACCTAAGCAAATTGATGTGATCTATTACCTTGCGCAACATTACCCTAAAGTTATTACGCGACAGGAACTCATCGACAATGTTTGGCAAGGTAATATAGATGTTGGTGAGAAATCACTGAACAATACAATTTGGCATTTGCGCCAAAGTTTAGCTGAAGCCACTAGTGATCAAACGATTATTGAAACCATTCGCAGAGCAGGTTACCGGTTGTTAGTCGAACCAAAGTGGTTACAAACCGACGCTGATTGCTCAGACAGTGTTAATTCAATAGAACATATGGCACCTGAGACTCAGCAGCCAAAATCCTTAGAAAAGTTTACATGGCGTATTGCTACTTTTGTTTTTTTTATTCTCGCGCTAGGTATTTATTTCGGAACATCTACACCAAAAGTGTCATCTTTCGTTATTGAAAGCCTTACTAAACAACCAGGCAGCGAGCTTTTTGCTGCACCATCGCCAAGTGGTCGATTTGTGGTTTATAGATGGGTTAATCCAGAAGGTAGAGTCAACCTCTACATGATTGACCGCGAGCAGGATCAGTTAGCGCCAATCCAACTCACTTTTACTGATGAGGAAGAAGTTTTCTCCGTTTGGAGTCCAGATGAGCAATATCTCTATTTTTCAAGGCAAGACAGAGGCTCCGAACCTCTTTGTGACATTATTCGTTTAAATATTGTCACGCATAATGAAAAACGTTTAGCGCAATGTAGTGTTAGAAATAATTATCAATATATCGACATTTCGCCAGACGGCAATACTTTGGCTTTTATTGGTTATTCAGAGTCTCTTCAAAAGAATGGCATTTATTTCATTGATTTAAATGACGATACAAAGCCACCTATTAGATTTTCTTGTGCACAAGATTGCAAATACAAAGACCGGGATATGGCGTTTTCACCCGATGGTAAGAAAATCGCCATTAGCCGTCGTGATCATCAATTTGATGAATCTCTTTATCTTATAGATCTAAAAAGTAAGCAAGAAGAACGTCTGACATCTGGTGAGATTGATATCGTTGGTTTTACTTGGCATCCAGATGGTGAGCATATCATTTATGCTTCTCAACGTTCAGACATGCGTAATGGATATGTCCTCAATGTTGATTCTAAACAGAAGGACTCGCTCAATGTAGAGAGTTTTAGCTACCCTGCCTATTCTCGTGAGTCTGCCGAGCTTTTCTATCAAAAGAGAAATGAGAAGTATCATATTGCTAGTTTGGATTTGGCGGGTACATCAAGCCCATTCCCTGTTCTTCATACTGATTTTAGTTATCGTTACCCTGACTATTCGGTGCAAACTGACAAGATTGTCTATATTTCTAATGAGTCAGGTTATTACGAGCTTTGGACGTCGGATACTCAGGGTAACAATAGGCAACAGCTAACCGATTTGAAGCAGAATTTACGCTATCCTAAATGGTCACATGATGGAAAAAAAGTGGCATTTTTAGCGCCAAAGCAAGGTGCGTCAGGTTATAAAATTTACATTGTAGATACCGCTACTCAACAAGTTTCTATCGTGCCTACCACTTTTGAAGATCATGGTAGACCAACTTGGAGTTATCAAGATGACGCCATCATATCCTCTGTATCAGATGGAGAAACCAGCGGACTCTATCAGTTTACGCTGACGGACGGCGAAGCCAAACAATTGACCGTTAACGGCGGGCTGTATGGTGTAATGCTATCTGATTCTTCGCTACTTTTTACGTCAAGAAATGGTGGTTTATGGCAGAAGGAATTAAGCAGCGATAAGGAACCAACACAAATTCTAGATGAGAGCCAGCTGACTGAGCCTTTTTCATGGGTATATCACGACAATGGCATATACTTCCGTCAAAGTACGGAGAAACACAGGCAGTTCATGCACTATAATCTCATTCAGGACAATTTCACTGTGTTGGTTCGTGTGCCTATGTTTCAACGCCATAGTGGCATATCCCTTAACCCAACAACAGGCCAGTTATTTTTTACCCATAATGCTTACCCTCAATCCGATATCAAAAAATTAGAACATCCTTTGTTACCCTGATTTCTAAGCGATGCATGTAAGTACTCAAGTACCTGTATTACATATGCTTTACAGGCGATATAGGGTTTTATTTCTCTGGTGCATGCGTTTGATTGGTGTTGCCAACAACATGAGTTAAGCTATGTTAACTTTTTGTTAATACTACTTTCAGCTAACAACCAAGGCGTATCTTTCGAATAACCCTAACGCCTTGTTCTTAAGAATAATATAGGAGAGCCTCAGTTGAAGCCGTTCAATAAATCATTCCGTCGTTCACGGTTAAATATCTTAACTAGCCTTATTTTGGTGGGAGCTAGCAGTTTCGCTATTGCTCAACAAGCACCTATTATTCAGCCTGGAGCGCCCGGTAAAGCAGCAAAAAATCTAAGTGCTTCTGAGGCAATTAAAATAGCTAATAACAGCTACTCTCCGGATGATGTTTTCTTTATGCAGAATATGATCCCGCATCACAATCAAGCAGTTCAAATGGCTGAATTGGTAGCTGAAAGAACAAATCGCCAGGAGCTTATTGATGTAGCTGGACGGATCAACGCTTCGCAAGCTGATGAAATTGGTTTTATGCAAGAGTGGCTAAAAGAGCGCCGAGAAGAGGTACCTGACCCACGTGCACATGAAGGTATGGACATGTCTCATGAAATGGCAGGCATGGCGTCACCTTCACAAATGGCAAAACTGGCGACGCTCAACGGTACCGAGTTCGACAAGCTATTTTTAACGTTGATGATACCGCATCACGAAGGTGCGTTAACTATGGTAGATAATCTGCTTGATCAGCCGGGTTCAGCTTATGATCCAGTCTTGTTTGATTTTACCAATGACATTGTCAATGATCAAAAAGCTGAAATTGAACGCATGAATGCATTACTAGCGAGTCTATCCGGCGATCCGCGTGCAGGGCTTGCTGCTGGCTTTGATGATGCTGGTCAAGCCATGAGCAATCTTGAGTTGGTGGCTACCTTACCCAAACCAGCTGGTTTTTACGATCCTGAGAACCCAATTGGCTTACCGCCAATTATTCAACCAGATGACGATGATGGTAAAACAAGAGATGGTGATGATGGACAAAGCACCGAGGACACCGAGTGGGGTTCCCGCTCGCCGCTGTTAAGTTTTGCCAACACCGATATGGCCTTTTTTGGCGATAAGATGGTTGCAGGTAATTATCATGGTTTTAATATTTATGATTTAAAGAATAAAGGCATTCCCGAGCTAATGAGTTCAGTGGTTTGTCCTGGTGGGCAAGGTGATGTGTCAGTCGTGGGTGACTTACTGATCATGTCGGTAGAGCAAACACGTGGGCGTGTGGACTGCGGCTTACAAGGCATCAGTGAAGATGTCAGTGATGAGCGCTTTAGAGGCTTACGCATTTTTGATATCAGTAACCTCTCGCAGCCTATTCAGGTAGGACAAGTACAAACTTGTCGCGGTTCTCATACGCACTCAGTGGTCGCAGGCCCAGATAAAGATGGCAGTATTATCGTATACAACTCAGGTACATCATCTGTTCGTGATGAAGAAGAGTTAGCAGGCTGTGTTGGTGATATTCCAGGTGATGACAGAACGGCACTTTTCCGTATCGACGTTATTGAGATCCCTGTTAATGAGCCTTCGAAATCTAGAATCGTTGATAGCCCAGCGGTATTCGCTGACCCTGAAACTGGACGTTTAGCGGGCTTATGGACAGGTGGTGATCATGGTGATGATACGCAAGACACTAGCCAGACTGACCAATGTCACGACATTACTGTGTTCCCTGAAGCGGGCATAGCAGCTGGCGCCTGTTCGGGTAATGGCATCATCTTTGATATTTCAGATCCTAGGAAGCCGACTCGTATTGATGAAGTTGTTGATGCTGGTTTTGCCTATTGGCACTCAGCCACATTCAATAACGACGGGACTAAGGTGTTGTTTACTGATGAGTGGGGTGGTGGTAGCCGTCCACGTTGCCGCGCATCTGATCCACAAGATTGGGGTGCTGATGCTATCTATGACATTGTTGATCGCAAGTTAGAGTTCAAAGGTTATTATAAAATGTCTGCACCGCAGGCAGAAACCGAAAACTGTGTTGCTCATAATGGCGCCATTGTACCCGTGCCAGGGCGTGATATTTTTGTGCAAGCTTGGTATCAAGGTGGTTTATCGGTGATGGACTTTACCGATTCTACTAACCCAACTGAAATTGCTTTCTTTGACCGTGGACCAGTGCATGAAGAGAAGTTGGTGTTAGGTGGTTACTGGTCAACCTATTGGTATGATGGAAAAATTTACGGGACAGAAATTGCTCGTGGATTAGATGTTATGACATTAGTACCTAGCGAACACTTAACACAAAATGAGATTGATGCGGCGAAATTAGCTGACCAAGGACAATTGTTCAACCCTCAACAACAGTTCCGTGTGAGCTGGCCGGCTGAACCAGTGGTTGCGTTAGCTTATATTGACCAGCTTAATAGAGATGATGCATTGAACGGTGCAATCCTCAATAAACTGAGCAAAGCGCTGGACGCTGCTAAGCCTGTATTGGACAATGGGCGGAAGAGTAAAAAAGTGGCTAAGCAGTTAAAGGCACTTGCTAAAGAGCTGTCAAATAAGCGTGCTAGTTCAGTGATGGACAAGCGTAAGAACAATTTAAGTGAGACCTTGTCGGGGATTGCGAAACGTTTAAGCTAACCCTTTAGCAATAACATGACGTTCACTTTGTGCTTTAGGTGAGCGTCATTCTAGTTTCATCGACTGATCAGTCAAACTTCAATATCCTATTGATAAAACTACCATGAGCTTAATAAGTGACTCTTTAAAAAAACGCTTTTCTTCGCTAAAGGTGCATACATCCATTCATCGTCATAAACAATTGAGCATAGCTAAAGAGCTACGTGCTATTAGTCATTCAATAACGCCAGCCGATAGCCGCGACACATACGGTAAAGGAGGTTCGATTCAAGCATTTGAACAACAACTGTGTAAGTTGTTTTCCAAACCAAGTGCCTTGTTCCTACCTACAGGAACGCTTGCACAGTGCGCAGCGCTTAAGTGTTATAGCGAAAAGAGTGGACGTTCAACAGTAGGATTGCACCCAACATCACATTTGTTGTTGCATGAACATAGAGCCATTGAAGCTTTGTGGGGGCTAAATGTATTTGAAATTGGCAGATACAATGATGTCCTCTCGTTTAAGGATTTGCAGCAGCTCAACCCTGAGCTTACAGCCGCTATTATTGTTGAAGCACCTATGCGAGAAATTGGTGGGGCAATGCCGAGTTGGGATGAATTGGTTAAGATGAGAGCCTGGTGCAAGGAGCACAATATTAACATGCATTTAGATGGTGCTCGAATTTGGCAAAGTACGGTTTTTTATGAACGTTCGTTGGCTGACATTGCAGCCTTATTCGATAGCCTTTACCTGAGTTTTTATAAAGATTTGGGAGGCATATTTGGTGCGGCTCTGCTAGGACCCCCGAAACTTCTTGAACAAGCGAGGATATGGTCAAGGAGAGCGGGAGGCAACCCAATAACAATGTATCCTGAGGTTATTGCTGCTCGAGCTGGTCTGGAAAAGTACCTTGTACAGATGCCTGAGCTCGTGACATATACCGTGCAGCTCGTCACCAAGTTGCGCGCTAACGGTATTAAGGTGATACCAGACGAACCACAAGCTGCTATGTTCCATATAGAATTCACTGTTGATGCAGAATCCCTAACACGGAGAATAGTTTCTTATGCGGAGAAAACAGGGATCCTTGTGTTACCCATGCCACGCTCAGGTGATAAAACATCCTGTATCTGTGAAGTCGCAGTTGGTGATCAAGCTATTGCTTATGAGCCTGAATTTTGGTGTAAGCATATCAATGATTGCTTAGCGTAAGAAGAAAGAGCGTTGGGGAATGCAAACATAGATCAGTATGGCCCAAGAAGACAACAGATATTTTTGCGGACTCTACCTATGATCGACTATCTTTTTTTATAGCTATTGCTATGCTGAATCTATGAACAGAGCCTGCGCAGTTGTTTTCCTCTTACTACTCAATTTTTCGGTTGAGGCAGAAAAAGTCGATTGGTATGTCACCGATTTTTATCCGTGCCATGTGCTGTCAGGTCCTCAGAAAGAACAAGGTTACTGTGATAAAGCACTTTCTAAGTTGCTGAAAAAAATTGACAGCTTTGAGCATAATGTAGCATTGATATCAGGTCCTAAACTCAATGAAAAAATGATGACAGGTGCTCCCTTTTGCACATTAAGCCTTCTTGAAACTGAAGAAAGAAAAAAGCATTTGATCTACTCAGATCCTGTGATGGCGGTATTGCCGAATGGGTTAATCATACTCCGGGATGATAAACGCTTTGAGCCTTATTTAGATAATAAGCAGAGGGTCGTTTTATCGAAGTTAGTTACCAATGAAGAATTGGTTTTCGGCCGTGTCACAGCGCGATCGTATGGCTCTAAAATTGATCAGATTCTAGATGCAGACTATGTAAAATATCCTCGCATAATGACCGGTTGGGATTTACCTTTTGTTGATCTATTGAGAAACGGCCGTATAGACTACTTCATCAGTTATCCAGCTGCAGCTTTGGGTAAAGAGGTTGCTGTTTATGAGAATGAGCAAATTCAGTTCCTGTCTATTTACGAAGACTCTCAACTTTACTTTCCTGGTTTTTCTTGCACTAAAGGAGAATTAGGTGAGCGTGTTATCCACCAAATTAATCAGCAAATGAAAATTCTTGGGCGCGATTACTTTGCTAACGACTATGAGCTTTGGTTACCTGGTTCAGTAAAAAAACTCTATCGTAACTTGATTAAAGAAAATACAGAGTAACGGATATAAAACACTGCTTGCGGCACTAGAGTCATCAATTTAGATGGACTCACCCAGAGCTTAGTCGATAACTCTCTTCTAACCATTGCTGCCAGCGCTTGGTTGGGATTGGCTCTTCATCACTAAAACGTGCTGTGACCCAAACTCCATTACCTGCTTGGTAGTTCTTAGGTTCTGTTTTGGCCAGCTGAATAGCGTCTTCTTTAGAGGCGTCAAGCTTGAACATAGCTTTGTAGCGCCCCCCTTGTTCGCCAATAAATAGAAAAGCTTTTTTATTGGTCTTAAATGAGGTTTGAGTGCACGACTGGCCTTGTTCAGTATTATTATACTGGCCAGCATGTTCGATGATATCGTCGAGAATGGTCATGATTAGCTTACCGCTATGTCGTTATTCAATAATGTGTCTAGCTTACTGAATGCTGCGGACCATCCACCCTTAACGATGTCGGTAAGTTTAACATCGCCTTGTACTAACATATCTGGAATATTAGCATGAACGAGTGTGACTTGAGTCCCTTCAGGGACCTCGACAAAGTCGACGGTGATCAGCATTTTATCTTCAATATCATTAGATGTATAAGCGAGTCGATGCGGTGGATTGTATTCCGTTAGAGTGGAAAAGCCTTCGGCTTCATGACGGCCTTGTGGTGTTTCTATGGTCATATGATGATTGTATTTACCGCCAACTTTGGGTTCGACTTCTGAACGGACGTCGGTACATTCTGCACATCCCCACCACTGTTTAATTTTGCTGGTTTCAATCCATGCATCGAACACTTTTTCAATGGGAGCATTGTAAGTACGCACAAGGGTTAAGTTGCCATTTTCAACAGATGTCTTGGTTGTCATAAGGTCACCTAGCGTTATTTTTCGTTCATGTTCAAGTAATCTTCAACCGCATCGAACTGTGCTTGCCAAAACTTAGCGTAATAGCCAATCCAACTTTGCGCTTCTTCAATGGGCTCAGGGTTGACGCGGATAAGATATTCACGCCCGTTCTTTTTTTTCTGTATCAAACCGGCCTTATCTAAAACCTTCAAATGCTTTGATATGGCCGGTTGAGACATTTCGTATTGTTGTGCCAGATGGCTAATATTCGCTTCTCCTTGTGCAAGCTGCGCCAACATACCACGGCGAGTGGAATCAGCGAGTGCAGAGAAAACACGATCAAGCTGCTCTTTATTCATAACCAAATGGTTATATATGTTTGTGTAAAAGTCAAACAATATTCAAAGTTTCGTATCTTAGGAGGTGATGATCTACTGAAATAGGATGGCATCAATGCGTTTGAGTCATCATTAAAATGACTTTCTCTCACAATTGTATTGGTTATTTCTTCAGTCATCACGACTGGCTCAATGGACGCCGATCAAGCTCCTTATGTGTACAAAGAATGAACGTTAGTTGATGCCTGAATACGATGCTAATTCGCTGGATTAATTGTTATTACAATCCTTATCAATTTGCTCAGCGATACTCTCACACATGACTTTAGCTTGGTTAAGCAAGCCTTTACGCCAGCGTTGAAAGACATATTGGTTGCTGTAGGAGCGTAGCAGTTCATTAATGTAGGTATCGTTCTGAGACAACACATTAACATCGACACGGTACTTGATTTTCCGTTGTTGTTCTTCGGGGGCATAAAAGCGACTAATAGCATTACCTGCGGCTTGCAATGACGAGTCGGAAGATTGCCGATAAAAGTCGACTTGCCTGTCCAACCAGTTTAATCGAGCGTAATAGTTTGCAATGCTCTCTGTCACGGTTTTTGATTTCAGTAAGCCTAATTTACCTGTACTCGTTAACTCATCATAAACGGTTCTGGGTAATGACAATGCATCAAAATAAATAACGGTTAATATGCCTCTGCGTAGAGCATTTCTATCCACACCCTCCAGTGATTTTTTTTCTAAGGCCTTAACGGCTATCTCCATCGCATTAATATTTTCTTCATGGCTTAGAATGGTTCCATTTAAACTTTGTATTATTGCGAAAGACTCATCGTACAAGCGGGCTAAGATAATTTTCTCTTCTTCGTTTTCTTTGCGTTGCTCGTTCCACTCAGTTGCTTGTAACCCCAAAAAGATACCTACTACAACGACTGTGATATCAAGTCCAACGGCAAACCAGTTTTGTGATTGGATATGTGTCATAAAGCGGCGTAAAAGCATTTTTTATTGCCTCGTGGTTGTCTTTGCATTTTTCTCTTAGATTATGCGCTATTCTTTTATTTAATTAACGGTATTTTAGGTGAAAAACAACAATGAACCTTTATAGAAAATGTAATGTCACGATGCTCTTATACATGTTTATTTTCGTCTTTGCTTGCAATGCCCAATACACACAAGCAGACGACATGTTTCCGACTACTTACCTAGGAAAGTGGGTGTCCAATGACGACGCTTTTGGAGGTCCAGCAAGAAGTGAACTTGAGTTTGCGCGAACGTTGAACAACAAGTTTGTCGAGGTTGATTACAAAATAACGTCAAACACTAGCAATACCGAGGTCTTTGCAGGTAAAGGGTTTTATCAGTCGTTAGAACCTGGCAATGCTCAGGGACATTGGTTTGACTCAAATGGCGATATGCTGATTTTAAGTGCTAAAGTGGATAGTAAAAAAATAACCTCAAATTGGGGCGTGGAAGGCACAAAAAGAGGAAAAACCGTATACGAGTTAACTAGTGGTGGGTTAAAAGTGACCGACTATATCTATCGTGACGAGGAGTACACGCTGTTCAATCAAGCCAATTATGTTAAAAAAGACAGCGCGGCTAACAAGGGAACCAAAAGGGCTATAGTCAATGGAATAGGTGGACTTTTCTTTAAAGTACAAAATACAAAAGAGATTGCTTTATGGTATGAAGAGAACCTTGGGATAGACCAAACACCACAAGATTATGACACTTTACCTTGGATTCAAACAGCAGGCCCTACAGTGTTTGCTCCTTTTGGCGCAAGTACGACATACTTTGGCGATGACGAACAGCAGTGGATGGTTAACTTTAGAGTAGACGATCTAGACAAAATGGCCGAACAGTTAAGACAGAAAGGTATCGAGGTTGTTATTGATGAAACTGAGTACCCTAATGGTCGTTTTGCAAGAATAAAAGACCCTGCCGGTAACCCCATTGAGCTATGGGAACCCAAGTAAGTGAAACTGGATAATGGCGTGGCGAGGTTGGCGCCTATGGCTTGTTATACCAATTAACGTCGATTCAGTAAGAGCCAATGCATTTTACCCCCACTGAAAGGAAGCTCTATCAAGAATCATACCTTCATTGCTGACACTATGAAGGGCCACCAGAATTACTTCGAACCTAAGTTTTACCGCAATGGTAGGTATATTCTAAGTAGATCGCTTATCAGCGCAGGTAGGTATTAGATCAACGTCGATCAGTATTACTAATTCTTTTTTGCTAGCTTAAAAAAGTATTTCCCAAAATGCAGGAAACTGGTACTTTACGCAGCCCTAAACGCCCCAGTTTTGTCTATACAGCTAGTTATCCAAAAGGACTCATGTCAGTGAATGTTACATCTATAAATATTGCTAAATTCGGTGGAACCAGTGTTGCTAATATCGATGCAATGACATGTTGTGCCAAGGTTGTGCAAGCCAATGAGAACACGGGCGTTGTGGTGGTTAGTGCCTCTGCTGGTGTGACTAATCATTTGGTTAAACTGGCTAACGAGGAGTTAACGCAGTCAGAAATACAAAGTGTTCTGGACGATATCACTAAAATTGAGTACGCCATTTTAGATGGATTAGGTAAGCCACCGATTATTGAAGAAAAGTTAGTGGACTTGCTACAACAGCTAAGCGATTTAGCATTCCACGAAGAAATTTTGCACCGTGATGATTTGAAAGATGCATTACTTTCACACGGCGAGAGAATGTCGTCGCTGCTCTTTGCTGAACTGTTGAATCAAAGAGGCTGTAAAGCGCAGAATTTCGATGCGCGTAAAGTCATTAAAACTGATAGTACGTTTGGGCAAGGCGCACCTAATATAGAGTTGATAGCTCAGCAGGCTACGAAATTGATGTTACCTGAGATGGATAACACGGTTTTAGTGACGCAAGGCTTTGTTGGTTCTGACGAGAATGACACCACAACGACATTAGGGCGCGGTGGTTCAGATTATACGGCGGCGCTACTCGCTGAAGCGTTGAGTGCAGAAACCTGTGAAATTTGGACAGACGTTATAGGTGTTTATACAACTGATCCTCGCATTACAGACAAAGCTCGCCCGCTACCAGAATTGAGTTTTGAAGAAGCGGCTGAAATGGCAACTTTTGGGGCTAAAGTTTTGCACCCTGCAACCATGGAACCAGCACTTCGTAAAAATATTCGCGTATTTGTCGGGTCGAGTCGTGAGCCAGAAAAAGGTGGTACATGGATAGCTAGAGATTGCGAACATGAACCATCTTATCGCGCTATAACACGCCGTAAGGAACAAGTTATGGTGACTTTAACGACGCCTAAAATGCTGCATGCTCAAGGTTTTCTAGGCAAAGTATTTACTATTATCGCTAGCCATAACCTGAGTGTTGATTTGGTGACAACTTCGGAAATTGCTATATCTATGACGATAGATAACCCCAGTAATTCTGTAGCAGCAAAAATTAATCAGCGAGTTTTGGACGATCTGCGAGAGATATGTGAGGTTGTTGTTGAAGAAGGTTTTGATCTGGTTACTGTTGTTGGTAATAACATGCAAAGTGGCACTGGTGTTGCCAGCGGCATTCTCTCAGCCGTAAAAGAGTATACCTTACGTATGATCTGTTTTGGTGCAAACCCTCATAACATGTCTTTCTTAGTGAGTGCAGATAAAAGTTCTGATGTAGTGAGAGACTTGCACCACCACCTTTTTGAACAATGAACATAAAGGTGTGGTTCTTATACCGCATTTAATGACCTGACCTCTCATAGAGTAAATAGACTGAGCTCGGGATAAGAAACGCCTCTAAACAACCCATTTTTGCCCTTACCTTCATTGTACTTCATGGATTTAGAGTGGCTAAACCTCATGACGAGCGGCTTGATACTGTCATAGATGACAATGTTTACCCTTAACAAGCTCAGTCAATAGCTTGTATTTTTCCTATCTCTTTGAAATAGAAAGTAAATGCATAATCCTGTCGTCATTTCTAATCCCTAGCTCAGGTTAAATATAGATCAACACGTTCTGGATAATTCGACATTTTGTCTTATTCTTAAAGTGTTCATCGCTTCAACTATCTGTTTTCTTATACCACGTTTGTTGAAGCTCCTTGACCTTCATAAGAATAGTTTGAGCCTCATTAGTTATAAGGCTCTGACAACTTTTCGTTAATCGGATTAGGTTTGTGTCAAATGCTCAATGATTTAAAGTTAGGCAAAAAAATAGGCATAGGTTTCGGTATTTGCCTGTTGTTATTAGTTATTGCGTCGTCTGTAGCTTATTGGGGCTTAAAGTCTGCAGATTCTGGTTTTGTTTCCTATCGTAGCCTTGCTCGTCTTTCAAATATTAGCGGTCGGCTTCAAGCCAATCTTCTGATCGTGCGCATGGATGTCAAAAACTACCTGCTTTCAAATGAAGAAAAGTTTCTAGAGACTTACAATGAAAGGACCGCGTTATTACAGACCTTGCTTAATGAAGCAAAGCAGAGCATTAAGCAATCTGAACGTCGACGATATATAATCGATACTGAGAACGATTTACAAGCATACGAAGATAACTTTGCCCGTGTTATTGAACTAATTGGTGAGCGTAACACTTTGGTTTCAGATGTATTAGATGTAAATGGCCTAAAAATGCGAGAAGCTGTGACGGCTATCATTATATCAGCATTCGAAGATAACGATGCGACCGCATCATTTTATGCATCCCAAGTTCAGGAGAAATTATTGCTTGGGCGGCTCTATAGTAATAAATATTTAAAAACTAACGCAAACTCAGATTTTGAGTTTGCGATTAACTTTCTGTCTAATGATTTGTTAGACAGCGCCAAATTGCTGGATGAGCAGCTGGATAACCCTAGGCGTCGAGAGTTATTCAATGAGTTTAGCGAGACATCTAGGGTCTACGCAGAAACCTTCCAAGCTATATATAACCTTATTGGGCAAAGAAACGATATTGTCATCAACAAGCTCGATACGATGGGGCCACAAATGGCTGATCGACTGGAAGAGCTAAAACTGTCCTTACTCACGGAGCAAGATAGCCTTGGTCCAAAACAGCAAGCAAGTAACCAATGGAGTGTGGTTATTGTTGGTGTCTGCACATTCTTTGCCTTAGTCGCTGGCTTGGTTATTTCAATTGTTATTACGCGCTCAATTACTCGACCTGTCGCACAGGCTGTGAATATTGCTAAGGAGTTAGAGAAAGGGCGTTTTAATACGCAAATAGATGTCAAATCTAGTGATGAGATTGGCATTCTAATGACATCTCTGGGGCAGATGGCTAGCAGTATCGCTAGCGTTATTCACGATATAGAAGAAGCTAGTACCCAGATTTCTGCATCTGCGGCAAAATTCTCAACAGCGACTGAGCAAACGAGTAAAGGAGCGAATGCACAATTACAGGGTATCGATAAAGTTGTGCAAGCTATGGATACTATGGGGGGGAGCGTTTCTAATGTGGCTGAAAGTGCTAATAAAGCTGCTGAATCTGCTTCGCAAGCCAATCAGCATAGTGAAGAGGGTTACAGAGTCATTAAAGGAGCGATAGAACATATTGAAAAGCTCGCACGTGACATGGAAAAAAGCGTTGAGGACATAGGTACCCTTAAAGAGCAATCGCAAAACATCGGCAGTATTTTGGACGTTATCAGGAATATTGCGGATCAAACTAATTTACTGGCACTCAATGCCGCTATTGAAGCTGCTAGAGCAGGTGAGCAAGGAAGAGGATTTGCTGTTGTAGCTGATGAAGTTAGAACGCTAGCCCAGCGTACGCAGGAATCGATCGCACAGATTGAGACGTTAATCACCGAATTACAAGAAGGAACGGAAGGTGCTGTGGTTACTATTAATCTAGGTAAAGAGCAGGTAACACAGACAGTTGAGAGTGCTGTTAGTGCAGGCGATGCCATTGAGTTAATTCGCACAGCCATCAAGAATATCAATGAACTGAACGGAGATATTGCATTGGCGTCGAAAGAACAAAGTGAAGTTGCGAAGAGCATTAATGAAAACGTAAATGACGTGAGTATTATCTCTAATGAGAGTGTAACATTATCTACCGAAACCGAGCATTCATCTGACGAGCTTGCGCAAGTCGCGATGAATTTGAGAGCTGCCGTCTCCAAA
This sequence comes from uncultured Pseudoalteromonadaceae bacterium, assembly GCA_964625615.1. Taxonomy (GTDB): domain Bacteria; phylum Pseudomonadota; class Gammaproteobacteria; order Enterobacterales; family Alteromonadaceae; genus M269. The sequence goes on from CAZVDU010000012.1 coordinate 20,263, forward strand.
TTTGAACAAGCCTGAAGACGCTATTCCTTTACTTGACGGGATGTAGAGCCTGCATAGAATATATTTTGTGTGGGCTTTGTTGTATTCTTTCATGCCTTTGATGTAACAACTTTGGTAGTTTAGCAAGCTCATGTATAGATTTCAGCCGTATCTTATAAATCTATTATTGGTCTTTTCTGGGTTTGCTTTTTCCGGTCAAGGTGAAATCAAGAAACCACTAAAAGATGAGCGGGAGTACCGCGCTTTTAAACTTGAAAATGAGATTCAGGTTTTTCTCATTCATGATGATAAAGCAGAAAACTCTACAGCAGCTTTGTCTGTTGGCGTAGGGAGTTTTCAGGATCCTAAATCCAGGCAAGGCCTTGCCCACTTCCTTGAACATATGATCTTAATACAATCAGAGAAGTATCCCGAAACCAATGGTTTAAGGGCTTTTGTTGAAGCCAATGGCGGCTGGACCAACGCTTATACTTCATCACGGACAACGGATTACATTGCCTCTGCAAGCCATACTATGTTTGCTCCGCTGTTGGAGAGGGTCAGTGCAGCTATTGAGGCACCTATTTTTGACAGTACTTATGTAGACAAAGAAGTGAACGCTATAGATGCTGAATGGTATAGGCAGAACCAGACGAATAGTTTTTACTTCAACCGAGTATTAGCGGCAACATCAAACAAACGCCATCCAACGGCAAAACTGAATGTAGGCAACCGAAAGACATTACTCAGTAAACACCCTAGCAAGATCAATGACGATCTTGAACAGTTTCACCAGCGCTACTACTCATCCAATCTAATGAATCTCGTCCTAGCTGGGCCACAAACATTGGATGAACTAGAGCAGTTGGCAATCGACTACTTTTCAAATATTCCAAATAATGCCGTTGTAATTAAAGAGACCGAGGAACCGATTTTTAATAAGAGGCATCTGAAGAAGCATATATACGTGAAAACCAGAGGTGATTTACTAGGTTTAACCATGCAGTTCGCGTTGCCTAGAGTAGAAGAACCTTGGCGGAAAAAGTCCTTTAGCTATATCAGCATGCTATTGAACTCAAAGCAGAAAGGTTCATTGATCGATGTGCTAAAAGACGCTGGGCTTATCCGAGACATGCAAGCCAATTTGTTGCCCAATGTGTTGAGTTCCGCAAGTCTAGCCGAGTTCTCTTTCGAATTAACGAAGGAGGGTGTTGATCGTCAAGGAAAGATAGTGGCAACCACATTTGATTTTATTGGCTTGATACAAAAAGAAGGTATAACCGCGCAATACGAGGAGCAGATATCCAAACGTATAAAGAGCTCGTTGGCGCAGTATCTGCCGCCAGCACTTGGGCGCAGTGCGATAAATATTGCTAGAGGTTTGCATACAGTTGAGCCTGAGAATGTTATTTATACTCGCTATTTTTTTGAGGGTATTGATCAGCAAGAAATCCGTCATTTATTGTCCAAACTGCGACCTGACAACATGCGTTTATTGAACACAGGTCCTGATTTAGAAACATCAAAAACACTGAAAGATGCTTTTGGGTCGTATGCCTATAAACGTATCTCGAAAAAGGAAAGGTCAGGGTGGGAATCCGGCTCACTGAGTGCATCTTTGATGAGAGTCGAGAGAACCACAACGGTAGAAAAAGCGTTTAAAGTAGCGTTTGATAAAGCCTACAGCAAGCCTCAGGTTGTTCAGGAGCAGTTAAACACCAGAGTTATACTTGCGCACAGTGAGCGTTTTCAAGATGAAATGGGGTACTTCACTCTGGTGCTAAGGAATCCGTTTACTACGCAGTCGGTTGAAAATTGGGTGTATTCGCAATTACTGCACCAAATTATTGGTGAACAAATTCAGGCGTATCAAGAAGCTGAACGTATCAATACAGGATCGATTGTATCAACGGCACTAGATTCCTTTGGTAACACAACGTTCACGATTTATGGTGAATCACAACACCATAGTCGCATTTTGCTTGAGCTTCTGAACCGTTTTAAGGAAATGTCCATCAGTGAAAACGAGTTGGAAAACAGTCAATTTAAAATGCTCTCGCTGTTTGAAAACTGGAATTCCTATAGTGCCAGGGAACAGCTATCGTTTTATCGAGGTGAAGCGAGTCAAACATCTCAGATTTTTAAACGAACAGATATCCTTGAAGCACTCACTGAGGTCGACCTGGAAGATTTATCCATAGTGCATAAGTCGTTATATGAGGAGTCATTTATCGATATTTTTGCCATGGGCAATTACGATAAAGAGAAGCTGCTTGCACTGACAGAGCAAGTGAATACGATAATACCCCAGAAAAGTGGTCTCAAAAACTGGCGCTTTGAGTCGCCGTTTGCTGTGACACCTAGGAAGAAACTGTCATACAACGCAGAAATGCTGCAAAGAGGTATCGCTATTGCGGATACTTACATCTCACCTCAGAAGTCGGAGTCTTTAGCGGCTCAAGTCTACGTGCTGAGTTTTATTATGTCAGAACCTGCTCACTCAGCATTGAGAACAGAACAGCAGTTAGGGTATGCCGTATCTTTATGGACATCGCCTTTACATGATTACCCTGCAATCACGTTCCGTATAGAGAGTAATTCGACGGACTTACCCGAGCTTAAAGCGCGAATAACAGACTTCATTGCTACTTACAAACAGACACTTGATGCATACTCTGAAGAAGAGTTATTGCGACTTAAACAAGCTATTATCGCGAATACATTTCGGGAGCCAGACAGCTTGTTAAGGGAAGTTAATCCGTTACTCAATGATTGGGCTAGAAATAATCTTGAATTCGATAGCGTCTTGAAGAGGCGTAAGGTCATCGAAGCAACAACCAAGCAGGATTTAATAGCACTTTATGATAAGCTGTTTTCTTCAGATGCCGCCAATTTTGTGGTGCAATTAAAAGGCATTGATTATGCCGATTCAGCCTTCTTTCATTGGGAAAATGAAGCGTCTGATTAGCCAATACCCTGAATGTATTGATTGCAGTGCACGAGGCTAAACTATCAACAGTAATTCACAATAGAAAAAACATGACGACCGATAATGTATATTGGGCTAATCGCCTCATCGAATATCCTGAACTTTTCCCTCACCAACTCAACCTGATTCAAGATCAGGTGCTGTTGGTTAAATTATCTGCGGCAGAGCGCAAAGTGGCTAGTTTCCTTGATCAACGTGTATTTACACCTGATACACAAGGATCATGGTATCCATGGCAAACTGTTGCGGAAAGTACACAAGCGCCTTCTCCAACAAGGGTTGCTCACTATATTTTCCATGTCGGCCATTGCGGTTCCACATTGCTTTCTCGTTTATTGGAGTTTGCTCCAGATTTAGAAAGCTTAAGAGAGCCTTTAATTTTAAGGACCTTGGCGCAAGATAAAGCGGATAATGCCGACGGTCGGTCGTTCTTAACTGAGCAAGAGCAGCGACAACGCCTTAGAATACTATCTAATTTATGGACTCGTGGCGCAAGCAATACGGTAGTCAAGGCGACAAGTATTTGTACAGACCTAATGCCTGATGTGTTGTCTTTAGACGCAGCAACAAAGTCCATATTCATCTATAACCAGCTAGAAACGCACCTTGAAACCTTACTTGCTGGGCAAAATAGCCTGGTCGATTTGAAGAGCTTTGCGCAAATACGCATTCAGCGCCTAAGACAAATTACTAACTCTGATATCCGCCTTGAAGAGCTCAAACTTGGTCAGCTAGCGGCATTGAGCTGGTTAAGTGAAACCACTCGAGTCGCTTTAACACTGGAAAGCTTCCCTTCTCAGGTTATGCTATTGGATTTTAATGATTTATTAATAAATTCAGCCGAAACACTGTGGCAAGCGATGACATTTGTGAACTTATCTGTGGATGAAGAAACAGCTGTTAGCGCAATTAATAGTTCTGTCATGCAGACCTATTCTAAAGCGCCTGAGTTTCAGTACAATGCTAATACTAGAGCTGATCTTTTGAAAGAGGCTCGTATGCTTCATCAGTCAGAAATCAAGGCAGCTATAGAGTGGGTGAGTCACTTAGCGGAAGAATCACCGATAATAAGAAAAACATTAGAGGTATTTCACTCTTAATTAAAGCTCATCTGCCCTCGCTCTTTGCTGGGGGTTTATTCACTATTAAGAAGACCACATTCGTTGCAGGTTTTGTTGAATATAGGCCAATCTTACTCTATTTTCATGTTGAATATTAAAGCCTTCTAAAGCTTCAACTTCACTCAGTGAATAGAGTAGGTGGCGTTGGCGTTCATCTCTGAACCGACTTTCTGCGAAACTAATCGCAACTAGCCTTTCTCCGCGAGTAACCTCAGTGACCTCATGTATAAAAGTGGATGGGTAAATAACGGCGCTACCAGCTGCTAATTTAATACCGACAGGTTTATCTTCAAGGTGCAGTGTTAGCTCACCACCGTCATAATCCTCAGGATCGTTGATGAAGACGGTCATCGAAATATCAGAACGCAGAGGCGCTTGTTGAGGTATCGATATGAATGCCACGTCGCTATGATTGCCGTATGATTGTTTATCTGTGTATTTACACAACATCGGAGGGGCAACCCTTAAGGGGAATGCGAAACTACGGAACTGCTCATTTCTAGATATTGCATTCATCAAAATTTGATTAGACTTCTGATGACCCTCTGAGCCGTAATCAACTTGTTGATTATCTTTCGCTTTATTGTGGGGATTGGTAATTTTCCCATCAATAAAGGTTGATTGTGCTGCTATTTCTCTTAGCTGCGACACCTCTAACCCTGTCAGGAAATCAGATATTTCAAGTATCATAATGTTTTTGTATAAGCTTCAATCTAAGAGTGAGAATAAAAGGCCTTCATAATCGGGTCAATATGTTATAGTTAAATCCAACTGATTATCTCAAATTAGGTTGATTTAGCTATATGTGCTGATCATTAAAAAGGCGGCTTATCTTGGTTGTCTAGGCTAAAGTTGCCGGTACCTCTCGCTGCTACCATTAGCAAGCCAGCCATAATAGCCATATTTTTAACGAAGTTCTGCGTTTCATGGGCGACGTCGCCACCTTCTGGCAAGTTCCAGAAGTTATGCATGTATAGGCTGATAACAAGTGTTAAACCAGCAAGAATAAAGGCGGATAAACGTGCTTTATAACCAACAATAATGGCTGCACCAGCCGAAACCTGGAGCACAATAGTCGCAACCAAAAGCACAGGGATGAAAGGTACGTTGTGGCTTGCCATGTACTGGCTCATTGCATCAAAGGCGGTTATCTTTTGTAACCCTGGCAAAATAAAGTACAAACCTAACAGCAAACGACCAAGTAAAAGACATGCATTTTCAAAGAGTTTCATCGACATTCCTAAGTGAATTATGACAATCGGTTTCTAAAATCTTCGTAGCTAAATTGCCGAATCAATTCGAAGCGGCCATCTTTTTTTAACAAACCAATGGCTGGGTGCTCGACACCATTAAAGAAGGTTGTTTTCACCATGGTGTAATGGATCATATCTTCAAATATTATGCGATTTCCGACTTTTAACGGCTTGTCGAAACTATACGTGTCGATGACATCGCCTGCTAAGCATGAATTACCCGCTAATCTGTAATCTATCGCTTTTTCACCGGGCAATGAAGCGCCTCTAACGTCAGGACGATAGGGCATTTCAAGTACATCTGGCATATGGGCTGTGGCAGAGATATCCAGTATGGCAATGTCCCCGTCATTATGGACAATGTCGACAACTTCGCTAATCAAAGAGCCCGTTTGCCAAGCAACAGCAGATCCTGGCTCCAATATTACGTCAATGTCCCACTTGTGCTTAAAAGCCTTCAGAACGGAAATAAGGTGCTCAACGTTATAACCTTTGCTTGTCATTAAATGACCGCCACCAAGGTTAACCCAGTCCAGTTGTGGTAACCACTGAGCAAACTTCTCTTCTATTGCTTTGATCGTTCGCTCAGTAGCGAACGAATCACACTCGCACAGATTATGTACATGAAGGCCACTAATACCAGAAAGATCCACATTTGCTAAATCTGAAGCTTTAACCCCTAGTCGAGAACCTGGTGCGCTCGGATCATAAAGCTCTGTGTCTGCTTCTCTATGTTCAGGATTAACACGCAGACCGGCTTCGATTCGCGCATCTAAAATCTGCGGTTTATACTTTTGCCACTGCGACAAACTATTGAACGAAATATGATTGGCGAGTGGCAACAGCTCATCGATATCTTGTTGTTTATAAGCGGGTGAGTAAGCATGAACCTCTTTACCCATTTCAAACTTGGCTAACTTAGCTTCCCATACAGAACTTGCTGTACAGCCTTGTAAGTACTCACCAACTAAAGGGAAGGTTGACCACATGGAAAACCCTTTTAGCGCCAGAATAATTTTAGCGCCAGAAGCTTCTTGTACATGCTGCATGAGTTTGAGGTTGGCCTCTAACTTCTCTTCTTCGCACACATAGCAAGGGGAGGGAATATCGGTTGCTAATAAGCTCATTGACTGAAAGGGCTCTTCTCGCATTCCATAACATGCCACGGTAAGCCGTGTTCATTGAGCATATCCATAAAGGGATCTGGATCGAATTGTTCCATATTCCAAACGCCTGGCTTCTTCCAGGTGCCATTGAGCATCAGCGCAGCACCTATCATGGCAGGCACGCCTGTGGTGTAGGACACTGCTTGTGCACCGACTTCTTCGTTGCAGGCGGCATGGTCGCAGTTGTTGTAAATGAAGATAGTTTTCTCTTTACCATCTTTAATACCGGTAATGTAGGTTCCTATACATGTTTTACCTGTATAGCCTTCGGCTAATGACTCAGGTGCTGGTAAAACTGCCTTTAAGAACTCTAGAGGGATGATTTTCTGGCCTTGAAATTCAACGGGATCAATGCGCGTCATTCCCACGGCTTCGAGCACACGCAAGTGAGTCAAGTACGCATCGCCAAAGGTCATCCAGAATCGTGCGCGTTTGAGGGTAGGGAAGTGCTTAACCAGAGACTCTAACTCTTCATGGAACATCAAATAGGATGCTCTGACACCAATGTTTTGGTAGTCCAAATCTTCACGGACACTCAGCGGCTCGGTCTCTTTCCATTCACCGTTCTCCCAATAACGACCACGTTGTGTGATTTCACGAATATTGATTTCAGGGTTGAAGTTGGTAGCAAATGCTTGACCGTGGTCACCACCGTTACAGTCGACAATATCGAGTGTATGGATTTCATCAAAGTAGTGTTTAGCAGCATAAGCAGTGTATATATTAGTAACACCGGGATCGAAACCACTGCCTAGCAGTGCCATTAGCCCCGCTTCTTCGAAACGTTCTTGATAAGCCCACTGCCAAGAGTATTCGAATTTAGCAACGTCTTTAGGTTCGTAATTAGCTGTGTCCATGTAGTCGACACCTGCTTCTAAACAGGCATCCATAATAGGGAGATCTTGATAAGGGAGCGCGAGGTTAATCACTAAATCAGGTTTCACCTTATTCAGTAATTCAACAACTTGGGCGCTGTCGTCCGCATCAACAGTAAAGACATCTTTGATGCGCTCAGAGCCTAGTTCATCTTGTAATGCCTGACACTTAGAAACCGTGCGACTCGCAAGGTATATTTCGTTAAAATGCTGAGGTAAGCGAGCACATTTAACCGCTGTAACGCGACCAACACCACCGGTGCCGATAATCAAGACTCTAGACATAGAATACTCCTGAGACGTAAAAATGCGCATGCTATCATTTCGTAACGCTTTTGCACCTAATTTTTGGTGTGTAAGTAAGTCATAAATTTGTCAAAGGTGATAGGTTTGCTGAACAGATACCCTTGGCCTAGTTCGCAATTGTGTTTATTGAGAAATTGCTGTTGTGAACTATCCTCTACACCTTCGGCAGTGACATCAAGCTGGAGCTGTTTTGCCATCGCAAGGACAGCAAGCACAATAGCTTTATCGTTATCATCTGAGGCTAAATCTTTAACAAAAGAGCGGTCTATTTTTAAGTCGTCAATAGGGAGCTTTTTCAAGTAAGACAGTGAACTATACCCCGTACCAAAGTCATCGATCGCAACGCTAATGCCTTTCTCTCTAAATTGGTTTAGCAGCTTACTGACCATGTCATAGTTGCTAACAATGGTGCCTTCGGTGAGTTCGAATTCCAGTAACTTGGGATCTATTTTGCTTTCTGAGAGTTGCTTTTCGACGTAGGAGAGTAAGCCCGGATCGCGTATTTGTCTTGGTGATAAATTGATCGACAACTTAACCCCGTGCCCTTGTTTTGCTAGAGCCGCGATATGGGCCATTCCTTCTTTTATCACCCACCGACCAACATAATTAATAAGGCCTGTTTGCTCGGCTAAGGGGATAAAGTCGTTAGGCATGATAATGCCGCGCTCAGGGTGATGCCATCGTATGAGTGCTTCTGCTTTAACAACCTTATTGGTTGTTAGGCTTAATATAGGTTGCAGTACTAGTTCGAATTCGTTGTTTTGAATAGCCTCTCTTAAAGCGCTTTCAAGCGTTAAACGTTGAGTTGACTGCTGTGTTAAATCCGAATGATAAAGTTCTACCTTTTGGTTCTCTTCGCTTTTAGCTTTATAGGCTGCAAGGTCTGCAAATTTCATTAAGGTTTCAGGGTTTTTACCATCTCTTGGATAGCTAACGGCACCAAGACTTAAACTTACGTAGTAGCGTTCATCTGAGTCAGTTGTAAAGACATCGTGTGCTGTTTGTTGAAGCCTCTCTGCAATCATTTTACAATGTTCTGGTGTGTCAATATCAAAGAGAATAATGGCGAATTCATCACCACCAACTCTCGCCATAACATCTTTTTTCTTAAGTGTGCCTTTGAGCCTAGCAGCCAGTTCTCTCAGTAGTTTATCACCTTCTTTGTGTCCAAAAGCCTCATTAACATGCTTGAAATGATTAACATCGATATAGAGAACATAAAAGACATCTGACTGGTGGCAAAATCGGTCAAGGCACCGCCAGAAATACTGGCGGTTTGGTAACTGTGTTAAAGGATCGTGTAATGCAAGAGTTTCATTGTACTGTTGTAGGTGTTTAAGTCGGCTAATATCACTGATGAAAAAACACCAGTGATAGCTTTCTGCTCTATTACTACCAATGACATAGATTGAAATATTAAGCCACTTATTGTTGAACGGCGGCTGCATCCATAATACTTCCCCTTGCCAATTTTCGCGGACACTCATAACGCGCTCAAATTCGGGATATTGCTTTTGTGCTAGCTCAATCAAAATATCGAGAGCTTGCTTGCTTTTGGCATCGAAGGATAAATCAAACAACTCAAAAATGGCTGGGTTTTGCAAGATAGGCTGTCTCTTGTCATCAAGAACAATAGCACCGAACTGAGCTTGTTCTATCAGTGATGACAAAGCGCCGAATTTGTCATTCAGTGACTGCGAGGTGAGCAGAATCTCCTCAAGCTTCGATTTAACGCGTAAATGTTGTTCTTGGAGAACTTCGTTGGCGATAATGAGCTCTCGCGCACTCTGTAGCGTTGTTTGGCGTTGGATGTACTGTTTTTCTTGGTTATGTATAACCAGCAATTTCTCATGGCGAGCATTAACGGCTATCGCTTCAAGGTGCAATTCAGCGCCATGAGAGAGTTGCTCGGTCCAAATGCCTGAATGAAGCCTGTCGTCGTTTTCTGTTCGCCAAAGTTCGGCTGCTTGTTGAATAAAGTCTTCGAGAAAAAGAGAGTGGCAGGGCAATGGTATTATCGTGGTAGTAGGTGTGACATTGAGTAACTCAAAGACCCAAGGAAGGTTGTGGTGCACTAATTCAAGTGTTTGATTCGGTGCATACTTAAGCACAGCGCAATCAAAAACCGACAGGGCTTTGCTCAAGTTCTCCATTCAGTCAGCCCCTCGGAGTTTGCATGCTTGCTTCGCTAGACTACTAAACATTATTTCGACATTCTCTCCGCTCTTTGCGCTTGTGACGACTGTTGTATCAAAATGCCTTTTGTATTGCTCAAGCTCATCTGGGGTCCAATGCCAACTGGCATCAAGATCACCTTTATTAATGACAAGTATTGATGGAATGTCGTACTCGTCTTTCACCATTTTGTCGATTTCCATCCCTTCAATTAAGGTTTGTGCGCGGGTCTGATCGACAACAACAACGTAAGCAGAGGCACCACGAAGATATCGACTTTGAAAACCACAATAACGATCAGTGCCTTCCATATCCCATATCATGAGCTGAATTTGCAATTCGCCTACATCGACCGTTTTTTTATCAACTTTGACGCCTATAGTTGTCAGGTAGTTTTCAGAGAAAATCCCATTTACAAAACGTTTTACCAAGCTTGTTTTACCAACACCTGTGGGCCCCAATAAGCAGACTTTCTTAGCTATAATGTGATAACCAACCTCTACTTCTATTTGGCATTGTGAACCTCCATTTGTTTTTTTATCCACCAGGCAGGCGGATTGAATGGGCCTGTCGAGCGTTGATGTTTGTTTGGTTCTTTAATTAACCTTGATATTAGTATGGCCTAAAGTATTTTGGTGGTAAACAACATTGATTAAAACCTTACGCGCGGATGTTGCTATTTGCTTTAGCTCGACTTTGCCAATGCCAACAGCCATCATTTCTTCACTATCTATGCCTTGCTCGATAAGTACTGACTTCACATGTTCCGCACGCATTTGACTTATCTCATCGTTCGCTAAAGAGGCACCTAACGAATCTGCTGTACCTACGATAATAATGCCCAGGTTATACTGGTTAATTTGAGCTAATAACATGAGGTTTTTTATGTTATCGGCTAATTTTTTTACGGCTTCAATTTGGTCGGTATCTAACTTGGTTGTAGCGACAGAGAAATCAAACTGTACTTGCTGAATATTTGCTAGGGCACTTTCGAATAGTTGCTGCTGTTGGTTTCTCGAATCAACTGTTTCCGACTGTCTGATACTCAGCGCCTGAGTGTTAAGTGTATAGTTATCGATAAAGCCTAAAACAGCGTCTAAACGCTGCGATAATCTATTGTATTCAACGACAGATACTGTGCCGTAGAGTGAGAGTGTTGTATCACTCCATGTCATATTAATGTCAGAAAACTCAGCTAATACAGAATTAATGCGTTGTTGGACAATTTGTGGTTCGGCAGAAAAATATGACTTTTGCTTGATGACTGTTTTTCGTTGTCCTATATCGAATTGCTCAAGCCATTGTTCAACTGAAATAGCATTAGGGTCTCTTAGAACATGTAGTTCGATACCGTTTACACTATTTTGTTTGGCGCTATGCAGCATTAGGCCTGCAGGTGTTTGCGTTTGTTGAATATCAGTAATGAGTTTTTCATTTAACCACCATAAACCAATATAATAAGCCAATCCTGACAGTCCAATAAGTGAAAGAATGATTGCAATCCATGGGCGTTTTTTCTTTGCCTCTAATTCAGGCCTCAATTCGCTAACTAGGCAGTCTCGAAGTGGCTTTTCGCAGTCTTCGAATGGTAGGTCATCACCTTCAAAAGCAACCAGCTCGTCCAAATGTAAGCGGTGAATGTGCTCCAGGGTGTTCTGCAGTTGCACATTAAAGTGAGGTGAAGTATTACCACTAACGGCTGCGACTAATAGGGCATAGGGGCCTTGTTTAATAAGCAAGGTGAAATCATCTGTTTTAACAACACCGAGGTTCTGTTGATCATTTACCTTGTCTGGCGTAAATGAGTCACTCACGAAATCGTTGATAGCGCCTAACATAGAAGAAATAAGGTCAGCATTTTCGTTGAGTTGATGGTCCTGAGCGACTGATTTGAGCAATAAACCGGTTTCTCTGTGGATCAGTAAAACTTGCCTTACGCGAAATTTGAACGTTTGACTTGCTGCGTATTCAGAAAAGCTAACACCTGTGCGCCATGCCTTGTAACGCCACTTTAGGCCTTTTGCAGTAAAGCTGTTTTCAATAAGCTCGTTGGTTTTTTCTAAAAATTCAGAGATAAATGCTGTGACAGATTTTCTAACTAAGCTGCCGACCAGAGGGTATAGATAACCAACAAATTGTTCCCTATGATTGTTGATGGAGTTTTCAACTGAGTTCTCAACGATCGGCAGTATAACTTGATCAACTGAACCATCCTTTTTTTGTCTATCAAATAAGGCTTCGGAAAAAACATCAGAAACAATACGCCGAGCATCTTGTTCTACAGGAGAGGTAATAACGTCACGATTATTTCCAAGCAGCAGATCACGCACTCGCTGCATGTCTTCATTATCTCGCTCTACTCCTTTAGAGTCATCATTCTGGTGGGGTTCCATAGTGTTAGAGTTACCCTCACCTAAACCCTTTAGTTGGCTCATGCCTGTTCATCATCTTCCAGATTGGTTGCCATGGTTGCTAACAGCTTGGCCAGCGTTTTTCTGTCTGTTTTAGAGTTATGGAGTTCATTGCTCACTGACGAAAGTTGTTCCATGGCCTTTTTATGTTGCTCATTAAATTTTTGAGTAAGCGCAGCAATTTCTTGCTCGAAGCGTGTATTGGTTTCGTCGAATTCTTGTCGAGTTGCCGACTCATGCATCTCAAGTTCTGATGATGTTTGTTTGGCAAAGTCATTAACATGATTGAGTTCTTCGGTTTGACCTTGATCTGCATTGTTGAGTTTGTCTGCTAATGATTCAATCCCCGAAGCCAGGGCTTGCTGCATGGCTTTGTGATTATCAGCCATTTTCTTTTCAATCGATTGGCAGCGTTTATCAAAGCGCAGTGAGAGATCCTCTATACTCTTTTCTAGCTGATTTTGAGCACTACCGAAAAGTATCTGTTTTAGCTGTTGCAGATCATGAGAATCATTATTGTCGGTTTTGGACTCGTTACTTGGTGTCTTATTCGCCATAATATTTCCTTATTATTATCGGGCAGTCTATTGAACCTCCGCTTGGGAGGTAAACTGCGCACGCTTTTTATTCAGTTATTGAACAATAAACAACCTTAATTGTATACGTTTTCTCGGAATTTGCTGATTTTCAACAAATTTTTATACTAAAAAGCAAAGATAATTCTTATCCTTGCACGATGAAAAAATGAAACTTACCTTTCAATACCTGACAACACCCAATATTATTTGGTCTGTTTGAACATACGAAGCGTAATACGCTGCTTAAATAACTGAAGTGACAGAGTCGATTTATGAAATACAGAGGTAATGAAGGCTTTACCCATGGCCAACCCGATAAAATAGGGGTGCTCGTCACCAATCTAGGCACTCCCGCAGCACCAACAAAGCAAGCGCTAAAACCTTATCTCAAAGAATTTCTATCAGACCCTAGGGTTGTAGAAATTCCTCGGCTGATTTGGTGGATGGTGCTAAATCTTGTTATTTTAAATATTCGGCCTAAACGCAGTGCTCATGCTTATTCTACTGTTTGGACTGAACGTGGTTCGCCGTTGATGTTTCATACGCAAGACCAAGCCGATGCGATAAGACAACAACTTGAATCGGAGTATGGGGACGATATTGTTGTAGAATTCGCCATGCGTTATGGCGAACCGTCAATCAGCGGTACATTAGATAAAATGCTCGATGCAGGGGTTCGAAAAGTTGTCGTGTTGCCTTTGTATCCGCAGTATTGTGCATCTACAACAGGTTCCACTTTTGATGCCGTTGCTTCGTGTTTTAGTACTCGTCGCTGGATGCCAGAGTTGCGTTTTATTAACGAGTATCACGATAATAAGAACTATATTGATGCCGTTGCCAGCAAAATTGAGCAGCACTGGCAAGAAAATGGCAGAGCCGATAAGCTTATTTTTACCTATCATGGTATTCCTAAACGTTATTTATTGAATGGTGACCCTTATCACTGTGAGTGTTATAAGACATCTCGTTTGATTGCCGAACGTTTAGGGATTTCAAAAGATGAATACCTAACGACTTTCCAATCACGCTTTGGTCGTGAAGAATGGCTCAAGCCTTATACCGATCACACGTTAAAAGCATTACCCGAACAAGGTGTTAAATCTGTTCAATTAGTTTGCCCTGGTTTTAGTGCAGATTGCCTCGAAACCATTGAAGAAATTGGCATTGAAAATAGGGATTACTTTCTGGAAGCGGGTGGTGAAAAATACGAATACATTCCAGCATTAAATGCGGATAAAGGGCATATTGATGCGTTAGTCGGACTCATAAAAACCAATTTACACGGGTGGAAAGCTGATCGTGATACAGCATTGTCATCTGAACTGTCTAAGCAATTGGATGCACCTAATCCATGAGTGACCAGCTCACTGAATACCAGGCATCTATCGCTAAGGCGCCTAAACGCCTTTTATGGGCGCAGAAAATTGCTAATATCAGTGATACTGCTGTACGTATTCCAGGATTAAATTTTAACATTGGGCTCGACTCGATAATTGGTTTAATCCCTGTCGTCGGTGACGCAATAATGCTGGGAGCCTCTTTAACTTTGATTAGTTTAGGGCGAAGCTTGGGTGTGCCTAAAGGTATTCAATTGTTGATGTTGCGCAACGCAGCTATCGACTTCTTCATCGGTATGATCCCCTTCGCGGGCGACATCTTTGATATCTTCTTTAAAGCCAATAAGCGCAATATTCGGCTGTTGGAACATTGGTGGTTACAAGAGAATCAACAACATATTAGCGAATCAACTCAAGAAAAAGTCAAGCAATGGTCGGACAGTCAACCCTAGTGTTAGTCGAGGGGAGCATTTTTGATGTTGGATAGAAGCCAGCTAGTGGGCAAGTCTAATTACGACCCCAAAGAGATCGCGCAATTCGACAAGATGGCGAAAGAATGGTGGGATCCCATAGGTAAATTCAAGACAGTATTGGCATTTAATGAAGCTCGCAGTGCTTTTATTCATCGTCAAATTAATCAACACTTTAGTATTACTGAAAACGAATTTAGCCAATTGAAGGTATTAGACATCGGTTGCGGTGGTGGCTTACTGAGTGAACCGTTAGCACGAAAGGGCGCTTGGGTATCGGGTATAGATGCAAGTAGTACCAGTATTGAGGTTGCAAAAGCGCATGCGAGACAGTCAGGCTTATCGATAAGTTATCGACATATGCTCAGTAGCGACTTAACGGATGAGGAACAGTTTGATGTTGTACTTAATACCGAAGTGATTGAACATGTTCCCGATCAACAACAACTTGTCGACGAATGTTGTGCCTTATTGAAACCGAATGGGTTACTTGTCATGGCAACGCTCAACCGAACGTTTATGTCTTACTTATTTGGTATTGTCGGTGCCGAATACGTATTGAGGCTATTGCCCGTGGGTACACACAGTTGGTCAAAATTTGTCAAACCACAAGAGATGTCGTCTATGGTTGCTGAAAATGGATTAAGCCTCTGTGCTAGTGTCGGATTAAAATTCCAACCATTCTCAAAAACATGGAAAGAATCTGGTAGTTTATCGATTAATTATTTGATGGCTTATTCAAGGTCTAAGGAAAAACATGAAGATTTATGATACGAGTACTGCGCCCACGCCAAGGCGTGTGAGAGTTTTTTTGGCTGAGAAAGGCATCAATGTTGACTATGTTCAAGTTGATCTGCAAAAAGGAGAGAACATAACTCCTGAAATGCGCGCTAAGAGTCCAATGGGAAAAATCCCTGTATTAGAACTTGATGACGGCACCTGCATCAGTGAATCAGATGCGATTTGTCTATACTTCGAAGAGCTTTATCCTGAAAAGCCACTACTAGGTTCTAATCCGTTAGAGAAAGCACAAATTGCTATGTGGCAACGTCAGGTGGAATTTGGACTGTTTATGCAAGTCGGTATGTGCTTTCAACATTCAACGGGTTACTTCAAAGATCGTATGACGCCTGTGAAAGAGTTTGGGGCCGTGTCTGGTCAAAATGCAGGTAAGTTTCTCAAGTTGCTTGAACGACGCCTTAGCGAAAGTGAGTTTATTGCGGGTGACAAGTTTTCGATCGCCGATATAACAGCGATGTGCTCAATAGATTTTGCTCGAGTGATGGATATTCGTATTGGCGATGAACAAACTAATTTACTGCGTTGGTATGACTTAGTGAGTCAACGACCTAGTGCTAAAGCCTAAGGAATTAAAATGATTGAATTGTATACAGCACCCACGCCTAATGGTTGGAAGGCATCGGTTACCTTAGAAGAGATGGGGTTGCCTTATGAGGCTATTTTGGTCAACTTACTTGAAGGTGATCAAAAGAAGCCGGAGTTTTTGAAGTTGTGCCCTAATGGCCGTATCCCTGCCATTGTGGATAAAGACAATGACGACTTTGCTGTGTTTGAATCGGGCGCTATTATGCTTTATTTAGCCGAAAAAACGGGGCAGTTTATCCCGGATGATCCGAAAAAGCGTTCGCAAGTGGTTCAATGGTTGATGTTTCAAATGGGTGGTATTGGCCCTATGATGGGGCAAGCTAATGTCTTCTTCCGTTATTTCCCTGAAAAAATACAGCCTGCTATCGATCGTTACCAGAATGAAGTAAAAAGACTGTTCACTGTGGTTGATACGCACCTTGCAGACAATGAATATTTGGTAGACGAGTACAGTATCGCAGATATCGCTAACTGGTGTTGGATACGTTCACACGAATGGTCAGGCGTCGAAATAGACGATTTACCTAACCTGAAACGTTGGAAATCATTGATTGACGCACGCCCGGCAGCACGTAAAGGTGTTGATGTACCTATGCCGGTTGATAGAGAAAAGCTGTTGGAAAGTGCTAAGAACGTGGTAACACGCTAACGGCCGTTTTATTAGCCAATCTAATGTTAGGAAATCTTGGATTGGCTAAGGGTTTTGCCCATCATCGGTTTTATGTGATTGCAGTTCACATTTACGCACGCTAAATCGGTATCCGAGATCTGAGGTGCTATCGATACTTGCTACTAGGATATCATCGTCACCAATAAACTTAATGTGCTCCATCTCTGACTTTTTACATTGTGACAAAGGAAAAGTTTCGAGATGGTAAACAAAGCCCGCTATGAAATGCCTGAATACCACACTATCGGTTCTAGTAGATGAGAAATTCAGGTTGCCACCTTGGGTCGATTGCCTATCGAGAGTGTTTGAGTCACTCTGAGCTGAATTTGGAGAAGCATCACTGTCTGAGATCTTGAAGATATCATCACTGTACAAGGTCATCATATTGCCCAATGTAAAAATAATGACCGGTGCAATAATCAATCGCACAAGAATGGTTGTTAGAGGGAAAGCTTCTCTCTGTGCAAACTGTTCTAGATTTAACTTGAAGAGTCTTAACAAGGCCAAGCTCAGTAAAGTGACATTGAGTAAGAGTAAGTAGATCAGCATTAGAAATAAGCTGACTATCATGATCCATAATGGCGCAGTCAACAGCGCTGTTATTGACTGTGTATAAAAGAGTTCTGATGGATCAATACCGACGACTTGATTGATTATTTGATTTGAAAATACCAAGGCAAAATTAGCAACAACCGCATAAATAATGAGTAAAAGCCCTTTGCCAAATAAGCTGTTCCATAGCCAAGTAAATCGCGGTAAAACCTCAATTGCCAAGGCTACGAGACCTAAGGCTCCGGATAAAAAAAGAAAGAAGAAATGCTCAGTATTGCCAAACAATGCCCAAAAAATCAGTGCTAACAACGCGGAGAAGTACAGCTTTTGAACCCGAGAGAGTGAGCTCCATATGTTGTTTAATTTGTCTTTAATTGGCGGCATTAATGGTATTGGTATTAAAAGTATCTAACTATCAATTATTCGTTAAAAAATGCCAATAAGGAAGTGCTATGAAGACCCATGTACTTTTTATCACGTAAGGCAGTGGCACATTGATGTGTACTTATCTTTATTCGTGCTACTTGGTCAAAGCCACTAATTAATGCAATACCAGACCAGTTGCTGACGTACATAAGAAAATCGTATACAACGCAGATGACCCCACCCGTCGTAAGAGCTAATCACCGCTGAAAACAAGTTAATGCCACGTATATGAAGATGTGAGAAGAAAAATAAGACTGTGGGCTTTCGTTTGAAATAGTTGCCTAATGTTTTTGGTTTGAATTTTGCTGACCAAGCATGAATGATGATTAGGAAGGCTAAAAAATGAAATATTTATTTACCAGTGTGCTGTCATGTATTGCTTATCTTACTTGGGCTCAATCAGACCAAGAAAATTCAGCGGGTCAATTGTCCGAATTAATAACCACACATCGCTATGCAATTGAGATATCAGGCGGCAATCTTGTCGGTCAGGGCTTTGATGTCATTTTAGCAGACGGTCAACAAGCGGATATTTTTATGCTTGGTGAGAACCATGGTATGAAGGAAATCGCTGAGCTTAGTCAAATTCTCTATCAAGAGCTATCGCAAGAGGCGCCAAGGATATTGGTTACAGAGATTGGGCCTACGACGGCATATCAAACAGAGAGAATGATCAGAGATGGTCAGTTTGAATCCTTTTTAGCGGAAAAAACGAATTTAATGTCTGTTCCATTTTTCTTTTTAGAGCAGGAAGTACCTCTGCTATACCATGTCGCAGAAAAATTCCCTGAGAATAAGCAAAGTATTTGGGGATTAGATCAAGAGTTTCTGGCAGGTATCCCAGTGGTATCAAAACGTTTATCGGAGCTTGCAAAAACAACACAGGAGAAAGGCGCAGTTGATACACTTAATCGCCGCAACTTTCTCAATCCATTTCTTATTGGCTACAGTGATGGGAGTGCATTTCTAGCGTTGCAAAAGGCGTTTTCTCAAGCCAATAGTGAAGGTGAGCGGATTGCTCAGCAACTTATTCACTCAAACGAAATCTACAAAGCAAACTCGGATGGAAGGGGACGTTGGTCTAATGAAACGCGAGAAACCTTGATGATGGAAAACTTTGAGTATTATGTTGATCATTATGACGGGATATTACCGTCACTGTTTTTCCGCTTCGGCGGTTACCACTTGCATAAAGGTAGCTCGCCGACAGTGAAAGAAGCATTAGGTCTGCGAATCGACAACTGGGCATCGGAACAGCAAAAAAGAACAATAAATGTGTTTGTTGATGCGGCGCATGGCCAGACTATTCATCCACTTCTTGGCACCACGACTGAATCACCGGGCAACAAAACGTGGGAGAAGACTATATTTCAAGACTATTTATTAGACAGTCAAGCCACACTTTTTGATTTGAGGCCGCTTAAAGGCCACCCCGAGACCAATTCAATGAGCAATAGGATTCGGCATATGCTTAATGGCTATGACTATCTGATTCTATTTAAATCGGGGAGTGCGCAAAATTATATGCCTGGGACATTGATCACTTATGGATACGGTATCCCTATTGCCTTTGTTACTTTGCTTCTTATCGCTTTATTGATCTTTGTTTTGATCAAAGTTATTAAGCGAGTGAGACAGAAGTAATGCGCTAATCTCGCCAGCGCTTGGTCAAATCACTGTAAGCGTCAATTCGCCTGTCTCTAAAATAAGGCCAGATACGTTTAATGCTTTCGGTGCGCTGCATATCCAGTTCGACCATCAGTGTTTCTTCGTGATCAGCACTGGCCTGAGCCAATATCTCGCCTTGTGGCCCTGCGATAAAGCTGTTTCCCCAAAATTCGATACCCGGATCGCCTTCTATAGGTGAAGGCTCAAACCCAGTCCGATTGGCGACAATCACAGGCACAGAGTTCGCAACTGCGTGTGAACGTTGGATGGTTACCCAGGCGTCTATTTGGCGTTGCTGTTCATCAGCAGTATCGTTTTTATCCCAACCAATAGCTGTAGGATAAAACAGGATATCTGCACCTGCCATGGCCATTAAACGTGCCGCTTCTGGGTACCATTGATCCCAACAAACCAATACACCAAGGCGGCCGACGCTAGTATCTATGGGTTTGAAGCCATCGGGATCGCCGGGTGTGAAGTAGAATTTTTCGTAGAACCCAGGATCGTCTGGAATGTGCATCTTGCGATACTGGCCTATTATCCCGTCCTGCTTGTCGAACACGACGGCGGTGTTGTGGTAGAGGCCAGAACCTCTTTTTTCGAACAGTGAAGTAACTAAAACGATATCAAGCTCTTTGGCTAAGTTGCCAAAGAACTCTGTCGCAGGGCCAGGGATGGTTTCAGCTAAGTCAAATACGTCAACGTTTTCTTGCTGACAAAAATATAGGGTACTGTGCAACTCTTGCAGCATTACAAGCTCACAGCCTTTCTCAGTTAAATGGCGTATTTTGTCTGCACTTTTATGCCAGTTCGTTGATTTTTTATTGCTTGATACAGCTTGTTGTACAAGACCAACAGTCAATGATTTTTTGTGTGTTAGGCTAGGCATGAGATCCCCTGATTCATTTGAGCAACAATGTTGGGTTTTAGCGTACCCATCGGAACTTGCATGGTGATGCAGTGCAAACTACCAAATTGTTGGACTATCGCCAAACAATCAATGGCGACAATTTCGTGTGTCGGGAAAGCTTGCTGGATAACTGACAGTGCCTCGTTATCTTCGGGTTGTTGGTAAGTTGGACACAATATCTGCCCATTATTAATCAAAAAATTGGCATAAGACGCTGGCAACCTTTCGTTGTCTTCATTGAAAACCGAAGGTAAGGGTAACTCGAATATAGCGTGCTGAGGAAAAGCCTCTCGACACTCTGTGATTAACGCATTGAGACTTTTATAATGGCTATCCTGTGGCCGATTATAAGCAGATTGGATCACTAATCCTTGATTTGGCGTAAAACGAACCAAAGTATCGATATGGCCGTCTGTATCATCACCCTCTAATTCACCATGCTTCAAAACGGTTAATGTTGTTGCATTTAAGCTTTTTCTGAACATCATTTGGTACGTTTGATAGTCGATGTCGCCGTTGCGTTTGGGGTTGTATAAACACGAGCTGGTGGATAGAAGGTGCCCATTTTCGTTAGTTTCTAATGCACCACCTTCAGCGATAAGTTCATATGACCTTATCGGTAATCTGCATAAATCAGCTAGCACACGTTTGTTTATTTGATTGTCTTTGTTTGCATCGAACTTTTGCCCCCAACCATTGAAGACAAACTCAACAGGCTGATTACCAGTGCTGGTTTGACAAGTTAAAAACGCGTAATCACGGGTCCAGGTGTCGTTATATTCAGCTGACACGATGAGCGTTCTTGGGGTTTTGATATCTAGCTTCGCTAATAAAGCTTGTGTATCGGGAATATTATCCGCATGGACTAGCAGTAATACGGCAGTGTCATTGTTATTGATGCAAGTTATTAGCTGACAGTAGGTTTGCCTTGCTCGATCTATCCAAGGAGCCCAGTCTGAGTGCTCGTGAGGCCAGGCCAGTATAATGGCTTCTTGTTTCACCCATTCCGGGATTAAATGTGCTCCGGTCATTGATGTCGCTAGCTTCGTTGGACTTGGGGCGCCAGTTTAAACGTAACTTAGGGTTTTGTGAATCGAATACACGAACCGGAGGCACTCAATAATAACCATAGAACAAAAATCGATTGAATAAACATGCCGTCGTGATGAACGCATTTACAACTTTACGTCTATGTTGTTTTTGTTGTTTGGGTTGCATAGGGTCCTTATATAATTTGTGTTATAAAGCAGCACATTTTTTATTTGTCATTTATCGAAGGCCACCTATGCAATACGTGAAACATTGGCAATGTACCGATTGTGGTACTGAGTATTCAGTTGAACAACCTATGAATCTTTGTCCTAGAGATAATCGCCCGGTAAAACTGATTTTGGATACGCAGAGCCTTAAAGCCGACTTTCCCGATATGTCTTGGTATCGACCTGATGTTAAGTCGATGTGGCGTTTTGGTCCTTTACTACCTTTTGATATCGCCAATGAAGAGCAAAAAGAGCACATAGCGACATTAGGCGAAGGGCACACTCCAGTGATTGATATTACAGAGTACCCGTTAGTAAAAGAGCTGGGCTTAAACGTGTTCATTAAAGATGAAGGCCAACCTTACGAAGGGTATGGCGCTAACCCTACTGGCAGCTTTAAAGATCGTGGTATGTCTATGGTCGCGTCTATGGCTCGTTACTATGGTTTGAAGCAACTTGCTGTACCTACGCAAGGTAATGCCGGGGACTCGTTAACTGAATATGGGGTTGAATACGGCTTTGATGTGACCGTCATCATGCCGGATGACACACCTATGCCAATCATGGGCAAAGTAGCCGCCTACAGTAAGATTTATGAAGGCATCGATTTGGCATTGGTGAAGGGCACTATCCGCGAAGCGGGTGCTTTAATGAAAGAGAAATATTTGCCTCAAGGTTTCTTCAATTGTGCCACCTTCCAAGAACCAGGATGGCGTATCGAAGGTAAGAAAACTATGGGCTTAGAGTTAGCAGAGCCATGGCCTGGTAAAAAAGCTGAATGGAAACTACCTGATGTTGTATTGTACCCCACGGGCGGCGGTACTGGCATTTTGGGTATGTGGAAAGCGTTTGATGAGTTAGAGCAAATTGGCGTTATTGGTAGCCACCGTCCTAAAATCATCTCCATTCAGAGTGATGCAAACGCACCTGTTGTTGACGGTTTTGTTGAAGGCAGAGAAGATTCGATTGCAACAGATGGCGGTGAAACATTGGCCACAGGCTTGAACGTACCTGGTGGCGTTGGACACAAAGCTGTTTTAGGCATTTTACGTGAAAGTAACGGTGGTGCCGTCGCTGTGAGTGAAGAAGCAATAGCTGAACATACCACAGGCATTTATCGCCAATACAATATGTGGATAAGTCCAGAAGGCGCAGCCACTGTTGCCGCACTTACTGAAGCCAAAAGACAAGGCTTAATCACTGAAGATGATTTGGTTGTGTGCTTTAACACAGGTAGTGCTGAAAAGTACTTGCCTGATATGAGACATTTGTTGGTTTAATACCCCACCTTAGTTCATAGACTGCGTTAATCACGAGTGTTGCTCTTGACTACGACGACTCCTGCCACACTTTGTGCCAATCGCATTTATTAATGCGATTGGCATTACATCAAAAAACAAATGAAATTAGAGCGCTTAGCTTTATTGTGTATACTAATTTTCCCATGTTGGGGAAAACAATAACAATGAAGGAAAGTAAGATGATTAAAAGCTATGAACCAGGACAAAAAGTCACGATCAAGGGAAAGGAGCTGTACTACATAGGACATAACCGAAACGTGCCTTATTTTTATGAACTAACCTCTACTAATTTATCTAATATAGGTGCGCACTCAAATAAAACTTCGTCGACTAATGATTTCACCGTTACTGTGACGAAAGGCTCTCAATTTGGTTTTAGTCAAAAGTTGGGGGTTAGTGTTTCAGGTAGCGCTGGCATTCCTTTCACCGCTAAAGGAGAAGTTACGGTGAGTGGAGAAATTGGTTTCACTCAGGCTTTCAGCTCGTCGGTGTCTCAGCAAGTTGGAGTTAAGGTTGAGCCAGGAAAAACGGTTGCCGTTTATGAAGCAGAGATACAAGTACAATATTACTTTTTACTCGATTTGATGGGCAAAGTAGAGATTTTACAACCCTACAAAGCAGATATTATAAGTACTGGTATGACAGAGAGTGCCGAGTTAGAGCCGCAAACCTAATTATTTGTCATCACGTCATCTCGATAGGGCGGCATTGGTCGATTCGCTGGTTTGCCTACCCCTTAGTGACACAATCAGGTTTGGTATTTTTCAAGCCTAAGACATCTCCAACTTCATCATCGATATAGAATTCCTCCTGTATTAAAGTTATGTGGTCATGGATAAAGGCCCTCACAAAAGTAGCTCCGTCATATTTGAAAGTCCTTAAATCTATAATCTGAACTACTGGGGCATCAGGGAGTTATTTTAGTTACATCAGCTGTTAAAAAAAACGCTCTATCAATCCATGATTGAGCAGCAGATTGACCCTGCTGAAATGTTTATTGCAACATGAGAATTCAAAGTTTTCCAAAGCTTTTTTTAGAATTTTTTTGATAAGGTATTTTCCTTCAGAGGGATATTAGAAATCACCTCTGAGAGAAAATATATTTTTAATCAAAAAATACACATAATGATAGTTATTCGCTATCAATGGATCTAATACACAATCCCTCGTGAATTGGGGAAGGTCGCACAATAAGCTTCGGCTGCGGCGACACTTGGTGCAGTTGCTGTGAAGAAAAGACCAGGCCCAAATAGGCATGCATATGTTATGGAATCTCCATTGCCTCCACCTGAGCCGAGACCTCCACCACCACCTGGACCGTCTATAGGGTCGTTTACCTGCGCCATAGGGCTGGCCGAAATTAAAAATATAGTTAAAGCTGCTAGTTTCTTTTGAATTGGTTTCAACTGACTTCTCCTTGTTTAAGGGCTTACATTGGTATGCATTTATACTCAAGAAAAAACCGCTTAAAATATATTCAAGGCTTCGTAGAACACACATATTTCTCAAGCATTTTAAGAGAGGTTTGAATTAAGAATATTACTATTCATTTACTAAATATCACTCTCTATTATTCAAATCTAGCAGTGGCTAATAAAATGCGCAATAAAATGTTTGAAATACTAAAAATTAACCTTATTAATCGACATGACCTAACCTCACTCATCTAAATAAATTGACAGCCACCACAAAGCCGCCAAAGGTTTAGTCATGGTGAGTGTAGAAATTGGTTTCACTCAGGCTTTCAGCTCATCGGTGTCTCAGTAAGTTGGGGTTAAGGTTGAGCCAGGAAAAACGGTTGCCGTTTATGAAGCAGAGATACAAGTACAATATTACTTTTTACTCGATTTGATGGGCAAAGTAGAGATTTTACAACCCTACAAAGCAGATATTATAAGTACTGGTATGACAGAGAGTGCCGAGTTAGAGCCGCAAACCTAATTATTTGTCATCACGTCATCTCGATAGGGCGGCATTGGTCGATTCGCTGGTTTGCCTAACCCTTATGAATACCTGATAAACGATGCCAGATATACCCAGTTGCAAGGCAAAGAGAACATTCCTGCCGCAGTTGAATTGTTTGAGTTTAATGTGGCTAACTATCCAAACTCCCT
>CAZVDU010000013.1:0-44532 GCA_964625615.1 uncultured Pseudoalteromonadaceae bacterium
TATTTGCCATCACAGCCGTGCCTTTCTTGGCTGATCTTATGTTCAAAGAAGTCGGCGCGGGTGCAGAAGCGCCTAAAGATGGCAAGTTCATGGCGGCGTACAAAACCTTCATGCGCAGCATACTCAGAATACGTTGGGTGCCCATCGGTGCAACCTTCGCCTTATTTGCCGTATCTGTTTGGGGTTTCCAATTTGTGAAATCGGGCTTCTTTCCTGCATCAACGACACCACAAATCGTGGTCGATTATTGGTTGCCAGAAGGCACAGACATTACGCAGACCAAAGCAGACATGCTCAAAATTGAAGCCGAGCTAATGACCTACGAAGGTATTGCTGATGTTCAAACCCTCATTGGAAAAGGCGCTTTGCGTTACATGCTCGTTTATAGCAGCGAAAGCGGCAATTCTGCTTATGGGCAGTTTCTGCTCAAAGCAGACAGCTTTGACGTTATCGCAGAGTTGATGCCTAAAGTTCAAGACTACTTGGACGCGGGTTACCCTGATGCACAAGCGAAAGTCTGGCGCTTCCAATTGGGTCCGGGCGGCGGTTCAAAGGTTGAAGTCGAGTTTAGTGGTCCAGACCCTGCCGTACTAAGGCGTTTAGCTGACCAAGCCAAAGCGATAATGACCGCAGACGGAAGAGCCATTTCGATTAAAGATGATTGGCGCCAACCGGTAAGTGTTATTGAGCCGGTTTATTCGTCGAATAAAGGGCGTCGTTTAGGTGTGTCTCGGCAAGATCTTTCAACAGCCCTACTGACTAACTTTTCTGGGCGCTCAGTGGGGGTTTATCGTGAAGACGATACGCTGATCCCCATTATCGCACGCGCGCCCGAATCCGAACGTTTAAACGCTGAATCCATCAAGCAAATTCAAATTATCAGCCCAGCCACTGGTGCTGCTGTGCCTCTTGAACAAGTCGTTGATCGTGTTGATACGGTTTGGCGCAACGCATTGCTTTTAAGAGAGGACAGAGTCTGGCGAATTAAAGCCCAGTCTGACCCCGTTGTGGGTGATTTGGCGTCTGATCTACAAGGCCGTTTGCAACCCCAAATTGAAGCTATCGAACTACCACCGGGCGTGACACTTGAATGGGGCGGCGAGCTTGGGAATAGCAGCGAAGCCAACGGTGATCTCGCCAGTACGATACCCATGGGCTTCTTGGCCATGGTGTTAGTGGTCGTGATTTTATTCAATGGTTTAAGACAACCGTTAGTGATTTGGTTAGTCGTACCTTTGTCTTTGATCGGTGTGGTTCTTGGACTTGTGACGACAGGCACACCTATGGAGTTTATGGCAATCCTTGGGCTTTTATCGCTGTCGGGTTTGCTTATTAAGAACGCCATAGTATTGGTTGACCAAATGGATATTGAAATTGCAGAGGGCAAAGCCCGGTTCGACGCGGTGGTTGATTCCACAGCCAGCAGGGTGCGACCGGTCATGATGGGCGCGCTGACCACGGTGTTGGGTGTTATTCCACTTTTTGGTGACGCTTTCTTTAAATCGATGGCTGTTGTACTCGTCTTTGGTTTGACCTTCGCAACCTTACTCACGCTTGTTGTTGTACCTGCTCTATACGCCGTGATATTTAACATCAAAAACACTGAAAGTGAGGTGGCGTAATGTTATCTACAAAAACCTTGTTATCTCGATGCTTACTCAAAGAATCGTCCTCCAAAACGTTATTCCAAAAAGCCGCGCTCGCGCTTTGTGTTGCTTCTTTTTTAGGAGGTTGTGCGACAAGCAACTTATCTCGCACTGAAGAGGCAAAAGCGGCGACTGCCGCAAGCCTGCCTGATTTACCCAGCCAATGGGCATCAATACAAGAACGTGTCGGGGATATAAAAGCCAGCTGGCTGGAACAGTTAAATGATCCGTATTTAACATCACTGGTCTTAGAAGCGCAGCAAAATAACCGCAGCTTACAGGCCATGTCGGCCAGCGTAGACGGTGCCCGCGCATTGGCTAATCAAGCGGCTTCATCACTCTCACCACAATTGAACGCTGTTGCCGGGAATACAGCTGGCGGCGCCGTGGAAGGGAGCGGCAGTAATAATTTTAATGCCAGTCTGCAAGCCAGTTGGGAAGCAGACCTATGGGGGCGCATACGTTCAGGTAACTTGGCGGCGCAAGAGAGTTTGGCAGCGGCTGAGGCCGAATATACTTTTGCCCAATATTCACTTGCTGCGAATGTCGCACGCGCCTACTTCGTTGCCATAGAAGCCAACAAACAACTCGACATCGCGCAAAAAAGCGTTGATACCGTGGTAGAGACTAATCGCATTGTGCAAGTGCAGTACGACAATGGTTTAGCGGATCAACAGAATATATCCTTGGCCAAGGCCGATTTAGCCAGCGCCCAAGATAGCTTAATTTCCAGCCGCGCTGGTCAGCGCGACGCAACGCGAGCACTGGAATTGCTGCTAGGAAGATACCCCAGTGCTGAACTCGGCGTTAATCAGGCGTTGCCCTTGTTACCCGATGCTCTACCTGCAGGTATCCCATCGCAACTTTTAGAACGAAGACCTGATTTAATAGCTGCTGAAAGACAAGTGGCAGCAGCGTTCAACCAAGTGGATGTAGCCAAAGCGGCCAAATTACCGAGCTTGTCGTTAAGCAGCTCGCTTGGCGGCACTTCTAGTTCTTTGGCTGACGTACTTAACCCTACCAATTTAGCTTGGCAAGCCATTGGTAGTTTAGCGGCACCAATTTTCGCGGGTGGGCGACTAGATGCACAAATTGATGCAGCCACCGCTGACCAAGAAGCGGCCGTAGCAAGCTATGCCCAAACGGCACTCAATGCGTTTGCTGATGTAGAGACTGTCCTCGACCAGGGTACTGTGCTCAGAGAGAGAAAAGCCGCTTTAACTACGGTACTTGAGGAATCAGAGAAAGCGCTCAAAGTCGCGAACTTACAATTCAATGAAGGTGAGATCAGTCTATTGGATGTCTTAACCATTCAACAACGCGTATTTTCGGCCCGAAGTAATCTGTTGTCCGTCGATCGCGCCTTGCTTTCGCAATTTGTTGATCTGGGTCTAACTTTAGGTGGAAGTTGGTAGATTATCGTTAGAAACGGGGTATTTTGGTTAGGGGCTGTTGATCTTTAAGTAAAAACGAAACTAAAAGGAAACACTATGGAAGCATCGAAAAAAGAGGAGCTACGAGCATTCTTATTCATTACCGTGTTCCTCTTCCCTTTTTTGTCCGTGATCATAGTCGGTGGATTAGGCTTTGCTATTTGGATTAGCCAAATGCTCTTTGGCCCGCCGACAATATAGGCACTCCTTATGGCTACTGACTTTCAACGTCGTGCTTTTTTTATGACCGGGCAAACCAAAAAAGTTAACTCGGACCTTCATCTGCCCTGGCTTAAAAGCGCCGAGAACTTTCTGGATAAGTGCACACAGTGCGAAGCCTGTATTAAAAGCTGTCCTGAATCTATTATTGAAAAAGGAGATGGTGGATTTCCCACGGTCAATTTTAAACGGGGCGAATGCACCTACTGCCAAGCCTGTGCGAAAAGCTGTCCTGAATCACTCTTCGATATAGAACAACCCGAAGCTTGGAACTTAGATCTCGCCATCAATAATGCCTGCTTTACCGAAAGAAACATTGTTTGTCAGAGCTGCCGTGATGCTTGCGAAGCAGGTGCCATTAGCTTTAGCTACGCACAATCTTCCATTCCTAAACCCAAAGTAGACGCCAGTTTATGCACAAGCTGCGGAGCCTGTGTATCGAGTTGCCCTGCCAACGCTATTTCTCTGCTACCCAGCGAAAAAAACAAAATAGTTGGCACCGATAAAGGAGAGGCTCAATGAGTGAGTACCATGTCGCCAGTTTTATCGTTCGATGTCGTCGTAAATATTTAATATCGGTGATGGATGAGATTCAGGCCATCGACGGCGCTGAAATCCATGAGCATGACCCTATGGGTAAAATCATTGTCACGGCAGAAGGCGAGACTCACCGGGCAATATTTAACATTACAGAACACATACGCGACATAGTACATGTGGTCGACGTCGCAGCTGTTTATCACGAATATGAACCTAACCTGCAAGGACAATCAAAATGACACTTAGCAGACGAGCATTTATGAAAGCCAGCGCCGTGTCGGCGGCAGCCACAACAGCAGGTATGACAGTGCCTGTTCAGGCAACCAATGTCATTACTGACAGCGAGTTAACCAGCCTTAAATGGAATAAAGCCCCTTGCCGTTTTTGTGGCACGGGATGCAGTATTAATGTGGCCACATTAGACGACAAGGTGGTTGCGACTCACGGGGACATTAAAAGTCCTGTGAATAAAGGTCTCAATTGTGTCAAAGGTTATTTCCTGTCCAAAATCATGTACGGCAAAGACCGCCTGCAAACCCCCTTGTTGCGTATGACAGATGGCAAGTACGATAAACAAGGCGAGTTCACACCTGTCAGTTGGGATACGGCGTTTGACGTCATGGCGCAAAAATATAAGCAGGCGTTAAAAGCTAAAGGGCCCACATCAGTCGGCATGTTTGGTTCTGGTCAGTGGACGGTGATGGAAGGCTATGCTGCGGTGAAACTAATGAAGGCAGGCTTTCGTTCCAATAATATCGACCCGAATGCGCGACATTGTATGGCATCCGCAGTCGGTGGTTTTATGCGCACCTTTGGCATAGACGAGCCGATGGGCTGTTATGATGATTTCGAGGCAGCGGATGCTTTTGTATTGTGGGGCTCTAATATGGCCGAGATGCACCCCATCTTATGGACACGTATTACTGATCGACGATTAAGTGCACCCCATGTCAAAGTCGCCGTTTTATCAACTTACACGCACCGCTCTTTCGATTTAGCTGACGTGCCTATGATTTTTGAGCCTCAGACAGATTTAGCGATCCTTAATTTTATTGCCAACTACATCATCCAAAATGACAAGGTCAATTGGGATTTTGTGAATAAACACACTAACTTTGTGCGTGGCAACACAGATATAGGATATGGCCTTCGAAACGATCACCCTAAACAAAAAGCAGCTAGAAATGCTGATAAAGCTGGCGGCTCAACGCCCATAAAGTTTGAAGAGTATGCTGAGTTTGTCAGCACTTATACGCTGGAATACGCAGCGAAAATCAGCGGTGTTGCTGAAAGTCGATTACTTGAAATGGCCGAATTATATGCCAACCCAAAAACCAAAGTGATGTCACTTTGGACTATGGGCGTCAATCAGCATACACGAGGGGTTTGGGCCAACAATTTGCTTTATAACATCCATTTATTGACTGGCAAGATATCCGAGCCGGGCAATAGCCCGTTCTCACTCACGGGTCAACCATCAGCCTGCGGTACAGCAAGAGAAGTCGGTACATTTAGCCATCGACTGCCGGCTGATATGGTCGTCGCCAATCCTAAACACCGTAAAATAGCCGAAGACATATGGCGTTTGCCCGAAGGCACAATACCTGCCAAGCCCGGCTACCATGCGGTTGAACAAAATAGGCGGCTTAAAGACGGTGATTTGAATGTCTATTGGGTTCAGTGCAACAACAATATGCAGGCCGCCGCTAATATCAACGAAGAAGGCTTACCCGGTTATCGCAACCCTGACAACTTTATTGTTGTCAGTGACGCCTATCCTACAGTAACCGCACAAGCCGCTGATTTAGTGCTTCCTACTGCAATGTGGGTCGAGAAAGAAGGGGCTTACGGTAACGCTGAACGCAGAACACAAACCTGGTATCAAATGGTCAGTGCTCCCGGAGAGTCAAAATCTGATCTATGGCAACTAATGGAGTTCTCCAAACGTTTCGACATTGAGGAGGTATGGCCAAAAGAGTTATTGGATAAGTCACCCGAACACAAAGGCAAAACGCTGTATCAAGTGCTTTTTGAAAACGGCAGTGTTAATAAGTTTGCGATTGACGATATCAGTCAGGAACATCTTAATGACGAGTCGAACCATTTTGGGTTTTATGTACAAAAAGGACTGTTCGAAGAATATGCCACGTTTGGACGTGGTCATAAGCATGATCTAGCCCCCTATGAACGCTATCACCAAGGACGAGGTTTACGTTGGCCGGTGGTCGATGGAGAAGAAACCAAGTGGCGTTTTAAAGAAGGGTCTGACCCCTACGTAAAAGCAGGAACGGGCTGGGAATTCTACGGCAAACCTGATGGGCGAGCCGTCATCTTTGCTTTGCCTTATGAGCCCGCCGCAGAGTCACCCGACGATGAATACGATATATGGCTTTCAACTGGCCGTGTGCTGGAACATTGGCATTCAGGGTCGATGACACAGCGTGTTCCAGAACTCTATCAAGCTGTTCCTGATGCCTTGGTTTATATGCATCCCGATGATGCGCGTAAACGCGGATTTAGGCGCGGTGATGAAATTAAAGTGATTTCACGACGAGGCGAAATGAAATCCAGAGTGGAAACCAGAGGCCGCAACAAGCCGCCCAAAGGGCTGGTTTTTGTCCCTTGGTTTGATGCGAGTCGTTTGATTAATAAAGTAACACTCGATGCGACTGATCCGATATCCAAACAAACAGACTTCAAGAAGTGTGCTGTTAGGTTAGAAAAGGCGTAATCACTATGAAAAGCTTACTCACAATTATCTTCATCCTATCCCTGTTTGGCGCAACCTCTATGTTTGCCCAAGACATTGCCACACTCAGAAATGGCGAGGAAATCGCTCGACAAGACAAAACTAATCCGATCCCGAAACCCATTACCAACGATGTTAAAGTCGGTCGCAATTACCCCATGCAACCGCCTATCATTCCGCACAATATTCGTGACTATCAGGTCGATCTTAATGTGAACACCTGTTTATCCTGCCACAGTCGAAGCCGTGTTAGCGAAAGTCAGGCGACTATGGTCAGCGTGACACATTTTATGGACAGGGACGGTAATTTTTTAGCCAAGGTTTCTCCACGGCGCTATTTTTGTACGCAATGCCATGTCACGCAACATGACACAAAGCCGCTGGTACAGAACCAATTCGTTGATATGGATAAAATCATTTCGCTCAAATCCACAAGCTCCCAGTAGAGGCTAAAATGAAAACATTTCTGATCAGGTTTTGGCACATACTAAGAAAGCCCAGCGTTCATTTTAGTTTAGGTTTTCTCACACTTGGAAGCTTTATCGCCGGGATCATTTTTTGGGGTGGATTCAACACAGCACTTGAGCTTACCAACACGGAAGCGTTCTGTATTAGTTGCCATGAAATGGAAAACAATGTCTATGAAGAACTCAAGTCCACAATTCATTATACAAACCGTTCAGGCGTGAGAGCAACCTGCCCAGATTGTCATGTACCTCATAAGTGGACCGATAAAATAGCGCGAAAAATGCAAGCGAGCAAAGAGGTGTGGGCAACTCTTTTCGGCACAATAAACACGCGTGATAAGTTCCTCGAACACCGCCTCGTCCTTGCGCAACATGAGTGGGCAAGATTGAAAGCAAATGATTCTCTGGAGTGTCGTAATTGCCATAACTTCGAGTATATGGACTTTACTGCGCAAGGCAGACGTGCTGTTTTACAACATTCAACATCATTGGCAAGTGGCGAAAAAACCTGTATTGATTGTCACAAAGGGATCGCTCATCAGCTACCCGACATGAAAGGGATTGAAGGATGGGAATAACTAGTGGAAGAGTATTCAAAAAGTTTGCCTTTGCACTTGGTGGATCTTTATTCTTGGTGAGCTGCAGTGGCAGTGACAACACGAATAACAAAAATATTGCGAGGCTCTCTACTGAAGCGGGTGCTTCTACATGCCCTGTCTATGAAAGCACTAACTGGCAAGCGCGTATAAAGAAAACACCTAATGATAATAATATGTACGAGTTACATATCAGTGGCGATATCACACTGCCACACCCTGGTTACAACGTTAAATGGGTTGAAGGGCCAACCGATCGTATGAATCCCCCTGGCATGAGAATTTCGATACAATTAAGTGAAAGTGATGCTATGACTATTCAGGTCATCACAACGCTCAGTATTGAGCAGAGCTTCGAAACGCCTATCTCATCATTTAGGCAGGTTTCAATCTACTGTGGTAATAGGCTTATAACTCAGTTTGGACATGTGGGTATCGAAAATACGTGAGCATAGCTAATGGTAAATTTGATATCAGAGGCACTACTTGCATGACTTTGCACATCGCTTCCGCTTACCTTTGGTGGAAACAGCATTCTAAAACCGATGTAGCCAATGATGAGTCACTCGCAACCTTAAACGAAGGCAAACTAATACCAAAGAAAGAGAGAAACATTAGTGCAGTTGAAAACGGATTGGCTAAGAACATCAATGATAAAAGCGCCTATCTTGTATGGCAATTCGATCATCTTCCCCCCTATCACACTGGCTTTTTCTTTTACTCGCCCTTCTTAATCAAATACAAATAGGGGCTTTGTTGTGTTTGTTGCGCGACTAAAGTGTGAGACATAAAACGGCAAAAACTGGGAATATCGCGGGTGGTTGAATGATCATCAGCCTGAATGGATAAAGACTCGCCTGTTTGCATTTCGCGTATTTTTAAGCGCACCATCATCACAGGCTCAGGGCATCGTAGGCCTTTGGCATCAAGTGCGTGATCGGCCTGCTCAAAGCAAGCGTCTTTAGCGTCGGTTTCAAGCGTGCTATTTGATACCATAATCTTGTCTGTATTGCCGAATAGCCGTTAAATGTTCTAGCATATCCGGCGTTTCTTGCAGGTACTCTACCAAATCAGCTAACGTCACAATGGACACAACTTGTGTACCAAAATCACGTTCAACTTCTTGAATAGCAGACAACTCCCCTTTGCCTTTCTCTTGCCTATCTAAAGCAATCAATACACCAGCTAGCTGGGCTTTATTTTGTTCAATAAGTTGCATCGACTCACGAATAGCTGTACCCGCAGTAATAACATCATCAACGAGCATAATACGGCCTGACAATGGGCTACCAACTAGATTCCCGCCTTCGCCATGCTTTTTAGCTTCTTTACGATTAAAACAATAAGGCACATCAACATTATGCTTATCCGCAAGAGCAACAGCTGTCGTTGTCGCAATAGGTATCCCTTTATACGCAGGACCGAACAAAACATCATAGTCAATGTTGGCAGCCATCAACGCTTGCGCATAGTATTGGCCGAGTTTGGCTAAGTCCTGGCCTGTATTGAACAAGCCAGCATTGAAGAAATAAGGGCTTATACGGCCAGACTTTAGCTCGAATTGCCCAAATTTAAGCACTTGCCTTTCAAGTGCAAACTCAATAAACGCACGTTGGTAATCTTGCATCTCGAATGCCTCTTAATTCAATGCAGATTTTTGTTCGTCAAACAACTCACGTAGGCCATCTTTTGCCAGTTCCATCATGGCTTGCATTTCATCAAAGCTAAAGGGTTCGCCCTCAGCTGTACCTTGCACTTCAATAAGATGTCCCGTATCAGTCATCACAACGTTCATGTCTGTTTCTGCGTCTGAATCTTCAAGGTATTCTAAGTCAGCAATAGGCGTGCCTTTATATATTCCGACAGATAAGGCTGCAATCATATGTTTCAGTGGATTTGTTTTTAATAAGCCTTTCGTGCGCATCCACGACAATGCGTCAACTAAAGCGACACAAGCACCTGTAATAGAAGCAGTCCTGGTTCCACCATCGGCTTGGATAACATCACAGTCAACGGTAATCGTATTTTCGCCCAGTAGCTTTAGATCAACAGCGGCACGTAACGAACGAGCAATAAGCCGTTGTATCTCTAGCGTTCTACCACCTTGTTTACCTCGTGCAGCTTCACGGCCAGAGCGTGTATGGGTGGCGCGCGGCAGCATGCTGTACTCAGCAGTAATCCAACCTTTACCTTGCCCTTTCATAAAACGAGGTACGCCTTCTTCGACAGAAGCATTGCAAAGTACTTTTGTGTTACCAAACTCAATCAGCACTGAGCCCTCTGCGTGACAAGTATATTGACGGGTAATTGTCACTGGACGAATTTGATTCGATGTTCTGCCACTGGGACGCATAAAAAGCTCCTGAGTAATGCTTAAAAATTAGAATAGCGATAATGCGCGGCATTATAACTTAAGAGACAAAGAAAACTAGCTAAACTAAAAACGCCCGCTGACTAAGGCGGGCGTTCTGTCTGTTCTATAGGTAGTGAATCAGAGGTGTTGACCTAAAAACTGAGTTACCCGTTCATAGTACTCTGCACGGTTATTTTGGTCATAAAAGCCATGTGACTCTGACTTTTTAATAAACCATTCATAGGGTTTCTCTAATTTATCAAGTTGCTTCCTAAGGTTTGTTGCTTGCTTATAAGGAACACGGCGGTCTTTCTTGCCGTGTGCAATAAAAACAGGTACTTGAAGCTTATCGACGTTATGCGCAGGCGAGGAAGCGTGTAGCACTTCTGTATTAGTTCCTATCGCCGCTTCAAGGTAGCTTGTACCATACAACCGCTCTGGAATATCGCCCTCTTCATACATCATTTCTAAATCATAGACGCCGGCGTTAGCGACGGCACATTTAAACAAATCAGGTGCCATGATAGATGACTGCAATGCTGAGTAACCTCCGAAGCTTCCACCCATAATGCAAACTTTTTCACCATCGATACGGCCTTGCTCAATCAGGTAACGTGTTCCATCAATAATGTCTTGTTGTACATCACTTCCCCAACGCTCATATCCAGCACTCGCAAATTCGTGTCCATAACCACCTGAACC
Source organism: uncultured Pseudoalteromonadaceae bacterium (assembly GCA_964625615.1). GTDB lineage: Bacteria > Pseudomonadota > Gammaproteobacteria > Enterobacterales > Alteromonadaceae > M269. The sequence goes on from CAZVDU010000013.1 coordinate 10,706, forward strand.
ACGATAGTTAACGCGCAATACCGCATACCCTTGAGAAGCCAGCATCTGCACTTCACGATCAAAATTCCAATAGTCCCTAACGCCGTGAGGCCCGCCATGTACTAAGGTCACTAAAGGAACTTTTTGATTTTCGTCAACACTTATGGGGTAGGTAACATAACCTCGCACTTCCATACCATCTGATGCTGTAAACTTGATAGGTAAGGAACTAGAGATGGCATCCTCGCTGAGGTGCGGCATTTCTTTAAAAAGTCGCTGTAGCTTATTCGAGCGTTTATCGTATAAATAATAAAAGCCAGCAGAGATATCACTATTTGCGGCGACAACCCATAAATTGCTATCGTTGCTTTTACTGGTGATATAGATCTCATGGCCCGGAAAGGTACCAAGTAATGATTTGTATACTTTTGCCTCTTCACTTTTTGTATTGAACATGACATAGGTGGGGTAGTCAGCATCTGTTTTAGCAGCGTACACAGAGTTTCTATCAGAGCTGAAAGTGACACTAGTAATATCAACCTCATCATCTACATAGATTTTTTTCCGCTCTCCCGTTGTAAGGTTCATTTTAAAAACGCCCATTTTATCTTGTCCCGAATTGTCCAGGATAAAGAGGTTTTCTCCACTATCGTCAAGTGACAGTGCGGCGAAAGAACTACCAACCTTATCATGATCAACTTCAATCCAATCCTTTGAATCAACAGCAAGATGATAAACTCGCGTTGAACCGGTTTTATCTGTACCTACAGCAATTCTCACATTGCCTTCTTTGTCTGCAATGAAATCCGCATAAGGAACGGGTGCTTTGGCAATAACTCTCCCTAATTTGCCTGTTTTAACATTAAGCTTGTGTATTGTAGCAATTCGCGCTCCACTCTCGGATTGAGGTGTTGAAGCAATAAGAATATTCTTTTTATCATTGGGGAGCACACTGATGATATCAGCCCAACCCCGTACGCTCTTATTCTTCTTGAGGTTCGAACCAGTCTGAGTCTCACCAGCCCTATAGCCGTAGATCATTTTCCCACGCTTACCATCAATATCAGTCGAGAAGAGCTCGCCATAATACTTGGCTTCTTCTTCCCATTTGTCTTTGTGCAAAACCTTGATAACAAGTCGTTCATTGTTCACCCAATGAAACTCACCTACCTCTTCGATGCCATTAAAATTTACGCCTCCGACAATTTTAAACGTCTCAATGTCAAAAACAGCCAAACGACGCTTACCTTTGTCGATAAGCCCTACAGCTAAGTGTTTTGCATCTGGCGAGAGCTTTGTCGAAAAATAACTAAAGTCAGCAGCAAAATCCTTGACCGTATTCTGCTCGGAGGCATGGGAAGGTAATGCTATTGCTGTATATAAGATAAAAAAGAAGAGGTAAAAGCTTTTCATTTGGATGCTTTCCTTGCTGTTCTTAGAAGTAACAAATTGTTACGTATATTGAACAGTCAAAAGAGCAAAGTCAAAAGTATTTAGACCAGGCCAGGATCGAATTTGGAGGCGTGTGTATTAGCAACGCTTTTTTCGAAAGGTTTGACTCCACTTCATATTTCCTTCACCCTGCGCTGAATAATAAATCAGATAAAATGGTAACAATACACTCATGATTTACAGTATGACTTCTTTCGCACGAAGAGAGCTAAAAGCCGAATGGGGAACCGCAACTTGGGAAATTCGGTCTGTTAATCAACGTTATCTAGAGACTTTTATGCGGCTACCGGAGCAGTTCCGCTCGATGGAGCCTATATTACGTGAACGCTTCCGCAAAAAGCTCCAACGAGGCAAAGTAGAATGTAACCTTCGCTTTGTTGCTAACGAAGCCGCTGTAGGCAAGTTGACACTAAATGAGGAACTCGCAAAACAACTCATGAATGCAGCGCAATGGGTACAGAAACAAGGTGATACAACATCTATCGATCCCATGGATATTATACGTTGGCCGGGCGTTGTTGCTGCTGATGAAGCTGATGTTGATGCTATTCAAAAGGACATATTGGTCGAATTTGATCTAACACTGAAGGATTTTATTGCAGCTAGAGCCACAGAAGGTGAGGCAATGGCCGGTGTTATCAATCAACGTTTAGAAGGTATTACGAGAGAGGTCGCTACCGTACGTGAACACATGCCATCCGTTATTCAATGGCAAAAAGATAAAATAACGAATCGCTTTGAAGAAGCCAACCTCGAACTCGATGAAACACGTGTCGAACAAGAAATGGTAATGTTGGCACAAAAAGTCGATGTCGCAGAAGAGCTGGATCGTTTAGAAACACATATTAAAGAAACTGCCAATATCCTCAGAAAAGGCGGAGTAGTCGGGAGAAAGCTCGACTTTATGATGCAAGAATTTAACCGTGAAGCTAATACACTCGCCTCTAAGTCAATTAATAGTGAAATCACTAAGTCCGCTGTTGAGTGCAAGGTGTTAATTGAACAGATGCGCGAGCAAATTCAGAATATTGAGTAAAACTCACTCATACTCAGAAAGGTTCATAAATCATTGAAAAATATCACTTTATAGTGGTATTTTTTATTGTCCCATATTTTTTCATCCTGCTTCACCCAATTTGGTGAGTACTTTTCACTGGTAGCCTCATAAAAATGGTGAGTACATGAAGTGAAAAAGTGCCCAATTTAACGGTCAAAAAAGTCAATGAACTAGCAAAAGGTGAACCCAGTAAAACATCTGATGGGAACGGCTTATCATTTGCCGTACCAAAAAGAGGAGAACCATATAGGTTGATCTGTGCAACCAAACCAGCACATTGATGCTTATACGATTAACAAGGAAAATGCACCAACTAGGTAGCTTCCAAAGAGAAACCCAAGAAATTTTTGAAAACCGAAGATTATCTCGACAGCTGTTTGATGATGCTTGATGCCATCAAAGCGTGTGCTCATAGGTACTAAAGGCAAGGAGTTTTCTGCGCTATAAAGGCATCTATACCAGAGGGATCTATACCCAAAATCGATGGCTACACGATGAACTGTACTGGTCTGGCGATAAGTCTGTTCTTCTGAAAACGCACCACTTTCATCCCTACTAAAAAAGCTACAAATAATTCCAAAGAAGACGATTGCGGCATAAGCATAAAACGCACGAAATGGATATACACCATAACCAATTCCCCACAAAGCCCAACGCTTTACCTGGAAAAGAAACGGACTTAAATCCTGTCCTTCTGTGAGTGGGAATTCATAGCGCTTAGCTCGCTGCCTATAGGTTATGGCATCTGCTTTTGATTTCATACCTTGGGTATTCAGGGTCTCGATAAGTTGTTGATATGCACCAGGGGTGTAGTAAAGATAATCTTTAGTGAGATTCTTGTTTGTTACCCAATCTTCAAACTTAGTTGCATTTGATGATTTATTTGCTGACAACCAGAGCTGATATTTGAACTTATTGAAGCTGTTTTCTAGCCATGACAGAAGCTCAGCATCTGATGCATCAATCATTGACTGGTGATCCCCTACTAGGCCACGACTCACCTGCCTATAGTGAAAATTACTCAAGCCAGCCGCTACCCAATTTTCTCCCGATGTACCTGTATTGTACTTCCAAGCTTCAAGGCTAGCGCGTAATATGCCAACTTGCGTATTATTCAGGTCCAATACCACATCAGATTTCCAAGAAACAGAAGGGTGGGCTTTTTGGTTTCGATAACTGTCTGGCTGACCCAACTCCAAAGCACCCAATTGTGCCTCTGCGAAATCCATGCGTCCGTTAAAAGTACCACCAAATAATTGGACTTTTCCTTTAACAATAGCTGATTCTAGATCAACACTAGCAACATCATCCTCATGGTTACCAAAAACCTCAACACCGCCAGATAAAATTAAATCACTCCCAATCTCAACCTTTCGAGCATCGAAATTTTTACTGATTTGTGCTCCCCTGAGATTGACTGACTTTCCAATACTCCCTGAGCTGATATTCAATTCTGTAAATTGTGACTGTTTATTGGATTCTTTCTTGGGGTTCAAATCTAAATTATCGTGGATTGTAATGAGTCCTAAATCAAAATTTCCTTCCGATCTTACACTAAGAGCTCTAAAACCATCACCTACCGTCACACCGACGAAATTAACACCTGCTTCAAAAACCGCTTCATCCGCATATAGATTTCCAGCAATAAAAGCACCACCCGCATTAAATAGGCTTGAGACTTTAATACCGTTAATATTGACATTACCCCCTCTTCCATCCTCCCCGATATAAGCGTCTATCAAGGCTATGGAATCTTCTGGCTCTCCATTCGTTTTGAACTCTCTTGGTTGGTCAAAAACAGCATTGTTTATCAGTAGGTCACCACCAATGACTATTCCATCAGCCGTTACTTTATTGGTTACACGAATCTTTGATAAGTTTACATTTCCACCAACATTCGCTCGCCCTAAACTTAGGTTGTCAAAACTAGCTGCAACCACAGGATTATAGTTCTCGGGAAGAAATAAATCCTTACCTATATTTATCTTGTAGAGATTAAAGTGGGAACCCGCATAAATACCGGCTCCCCAAAAATCTACTTTCACACTAGCGTTTACAAATGATACATCCGAATAAAAATGTGAACGCGATAAGTTTATTGATCCAGAAACTTGAATATCATCGGCACTGAATGTTGAGCAAGCCCTAATACCGAAGGCTCGGAGGTTATTAGCGATCTTTGAACCTACTAAATAAACCTTCTCATACTCACTACCGGCTAAAAATAGTTCAGCGTTAACTTCTGCATTTCCCAAATTCAACTCACCATTAACCTTAGAGTTTCCAAAGCCAATACGACGCGAGAATTTGGCGCTAATAAAATTTACTCCATGAGTAAGGTAAGACTCTTCAAGAAATAGTTCAGGCTCTACTTTTTCATCCTCAAGTATAATCTTCTGAGTTATATAAGCGCATTTAATATGCACTTCAGGTTTTTCAAGTGCTTCAACTAATTTAGGGTTAAGTAAAACTGTCTGAATAAAGCTTGCTGAAAGTAGCCGATGTGCTGGAACGCCATCTTTTATTTTATGAGGCTTACAAGCTAAACCATCACTTTTTTCTTTACCCGCTTCAAGTTCAGAGGCAAGGCTCATATCAGCTATTTTACCCTCACGTATTTTATTCCAAGCCCAATGCTCGGCTGGGCTCCAAGCATTCAACGTTTTAATTGTTAGAGTCTCAATAACTGGCTGATCGTTTGAAGGTAACCTAGCATCGGCTGTAGGCACGATAAGAACTAACAAAGCTATCTTGAAAAGGTAGACGGTGAATAAGTAGCGCATATTTTGTCCCGAGATAAACAGTAGTGTAGGCCGTTGGCTTGCAACCGGATTGTTCGCACAATAGGGCCAGAAGTTACCTGGAATACTATGATAAACCCTACGTTCAGCTCAAAAAATCCCTTGCAAGGATCAACTAAAACATAAGAAATTTAAAATCATATTTTTAGCATAGCCTCCTTGTTTAGGTAACGCAATTACACATTCCCCTCAACTAATGCCGAACATAAAAGTTACCCCAATGATTCAATGAAGTGATTAAAAATGGGCTTGTTGTGAAAGGTTTTACCTTGCTAAAGTGAAAACTAGCTTAGGCCTAGATGAAACAATCAATTGGGCAGCGCGATAAAGGTTCCTCGGTTTTGCCTTGTTACCTCTCTCATCAACGTACCAAATTGGCGTGTTGTCTGAAAGTTACTGCCCGTCAAGTTTGGGATAAAACCTATTGCATGTACTCGCGCTATGCGTTTCCCAGTCTTTTTGTCTGTATTAAGTTGGTTAAGCGTATTAATTACCGGGTCATAAGAGCCACCTGAATATTCATCGCCTAAGATATAAATCGACAAACTAGCTCGTGGTTTGGCGTAAGTACGAAGAGCTTCTTGTAAACCTTCAACGGGGCTACTGTTTGAGAAGGCAGACCAACCACGCATTTGCGATAATATAGTCGAGCGAATACGAGGACTGTCTTTGTGCCAACGACCTTTACTGCCGGCCAAATAACGTCCCATATCATTCATGACTTGAAATCCTTTTACTTCCGGGTGGTTGTTAAGGATATTGTCCATCTGCGTCAATACGCGAGACCACATCTGTTTCATACTGCCCGATGTGTCTACAATAAAAATCACATACTCGCTGTCAACAGGGATGCCGCCCACTTCTTCATCTCGTTCTTCAGCGGTATTGCGATTTAGTGCTGCTCGCTTTCGCTCTTCGATGGTCTCTTGCAACCCAGATGCTGAGGAATCTAGTTCAAGTTGCAGTTTCTTCGCAGCAGCTATGTCGCTTTCTAGTTGGGCTTTTTCGGCTGTTACACTTTGTGATTGAGCGTCAAGTTCTTTGATTTGTTGATTAAGTGTGTCTAATTCCGTACTCAGCTTTTCGTTTTCTGTTTCGGACTGCGTAATCCCAAGTAATAATTTCGTTAATTCGCTTGTATCTTTAAAGTCCCCTTCTTCACCGTTTTTAGCCAACAAGATAAGCATGACGATAGCGCCAAAAGCACAGGAAATAACGTCTAAGAATGAGAGGTTGAAGACTTCAAGTTGGTTGCGAGTTCGTTTCATGGCCAACTATCCGCAGGTGTCAACGTTAAACCACCTGTATTTGATGTCCAGGTCCAGTACATATGTGACGCATCTGGATCGCCTTCTAGAGGAAGCAGTATTACATTAACCTCAACATTCCCAAGTCTTGCACTTTGATGGCTGCGATTAAACAATAACACTCGACATTCACCTGTTATGGTCGCCGATCGCCCGCCAAAAGATCGGCAACGCCTGCTGCGTGTTAGTTCCCTATCGTCTGGATCTGCCAATGTAGGAAGACCATCCGTAATTACATAAAGATTGGTCATATCAGGGTTAACCTCGACCATCTTTTTCAATGCTAGTTGCAGATTTGTACCATTCGCTGGAACCAACTTACTTAACTCTCTAGACAGTGCCTGAATATCAGATTCACTGCCACCTGAGACAATAGGTTTTGTACCTAATGATTGTGCTTCTTGATTAAACGCAACGACCGCAACTTCCGATGACTTTGGCGTTCTCGCCAGCAACCATCGAGCAACACGCAGTGTACGCTGCCATTTAGCGGATGATTGTTTTTGCGCATCGGAATCCAACTTACGAGAGATAACATCAGCGATGCGTTCTTCGGTCATAGAAGCACTATAATCGACTAATATGCCAATATTCCTGCCTTCGACTTTAAGGCCGAGCAGGTAATTCTCTTCTCCTGAGCCTTGTAATGTCAGTGAATCATCTACTTGTTTAGGTGCTGCAGCGGCGGCAGCTGTTTCTAGGTTGGCCAGTGCATAAAGCTTTTCGTCGACGCTTTTCTGGTTATCTTGCGCCTCTTTAATCAACGCTTCTATTTGATCTTTCGTCAGCGCTACTTCACTGCTTTTTTTGGCATTCTCAGCACTGGCGTTATTAACATCATTATTCAAGGCTTCCTGTTGACTTGTTAACTGCTCAAGCTCTGACTTAAGCCGTTCTATTTCATCGCTCGGGATAGCAGTCTGAGCATGAAATTTAACTAACATAAAAATCAGTATGACAGCCCCTAACCCGCAAGCCATAACATCGAGAAATGCCAGATTAAAACCGTCAGCAGAGCGTCGCTTCATAATATAGCCTGAATGCTAGTCAATTAAGCGTTCGCTTGATGCTTTACGTTTTGGTGCAAGTGGCGTAACAAATACTTTTCGCAATGTGCTTGCGTATCAACCACTAAACCGTCTTGTAAACGTTGTAATTGATGCAGCAAAAACATCAGAACAATACTAATAAACAAAGCCACTAAGGTTGAATTAAATGCAACACCTAAACTGTCGGTCATCCCCGATATATCACCGGCTAGCGCCTTATCAGCTTGAGCGAGTGCCTGTCCGATACCTCGCACAGTACCGATAAACCCGATAGAAGGGATCGCCCAGATTAAGTATCGGATCATCGAGTTTTCTGCTTCTAACCTCACCGAAAGCGATTCAACGCTAGCTTGTATCGCGTCAGACGCATTTTGCACATCTTCAGTATGCAAAAAGCGCCTGATACAGGTTATCCAAGTTTGAAATACCGGCTTGTCTTTGAACTCGCTTTCTTCAAGCTTATTGAGTGCTTCGTTTAAATCAATTTCCCCGTCTTTATCCTGATCAGATAAAAAATCTACTTTGAATAAGAAGCGATCGTTAAACAAAGCGGTGCTTTTCGTGATGATAAAATAACTACACCAAATCATGGCAATAAAGCAGACTTCTTGTTCCAAATCTTTGATGATAACGAAGAAGTTACGCGCACCTGCACTGCCATCTATCGCCAGCACAGCATTAGCAGATGGAATGATATAACCCACATACAACAGATGAACGACAACAATCGCACTGACTAAGACAATCAGTCCGACGATAAAAGGGTTCTTTGAATTTTCATTCGTCATTATTAGATGTCCACTGGAAAGGTAACGGGAGAGTTCAAGCTAATTTTCCCTTGCAATGCCATAGCACCAAACGTTGTTGCAAGGGCACCAATTACGACTAAGGCAATTAGCCACTTTTTGTTGTTTTGTTTCATCATTGTTCCTTATTCGTATCGCACGATACGAAAGCCTAACGTTGGCAATGGCGAGGTTGCTGGTTCACGATAAGCAGCACGTAAGTCTTGTACTTGGCCTATCTGGAAATGCCCACCTTTAAACACGTTACCTTCGCCTCTCGTGGAACCAAAATCATCAATCAAGCCCGTGGTTTGGGTCGGAGGCTGGTTGGTGTAGGCGTCATGTACCCATTCACTAACATTACCCGCTAAATCAAATAAACCAAGGCGATCTGCGTCAAAACTGCCGACAGGGGCCTTACCCGCATGACCGTCATCATAATCTTTAAGATATAAAGCTGTTTCCGACTTAATTGATTCGTCGCCAAAATTACCAGCATCTTCTGGAGGCTTTCGTACATCACCCCATACAAAGGTAGTTTCAGTAGAACGGCGTCCTTTTCGAGCTAACCATTCCCATTCCGCTTCTGAAGGAAGCCTAAAACCGTTCGAGCTTGAATCAAATCCTAAATAGCGGCCATTTTGAACACGATAAAAGGGAGGTAAACCTTCTTGTTCACTCAACCAATTGCAAAAACGAATAGCGTCATACCAACTCATGTCAGTTGCAGGTAGGTTGCTCGTGCTTGATGAACCTTTGAAACGAGCAAATTGTGCTTCAGTTATTTCGTGACGACTTACATAGATAGGCCGGGTAAAGTCGACTTGTTTTACGAATTCGTTCCGCCTTCTGCCTTGTTCATTATCCTTCGACCCCATAGAAAACGCTGTTGGCTTTACTTGAAGAAATTGAATCCCCATAGTCTGTGCGACGGATGGCTTACCTTCTTTTCGACGGGCTTGATATTCAGTCAACAATTCTACATCTAACGCTACTTTGGCTTCACTAGAGGGCTTTATGGTTCGCTCAACACTACGATAACCAGGCTTACTTAATACCACCTTATACTCAATCGCGCGCATTGTTTGATTGAATGGCGTTGTTCCAACCGATTTACCATTGATACTGATATTAGCTTGAAGATTGCTGCTTATAGCGACTTCACCCACCTCTTCTTTGAGTGATATAGCGTCAGATAACGTTTGCCCAGCCGTTACATTATAGGTTTTGGTTACCGTAAAATAGCCTGGCTTCTGATAGCTCACAATGTGCTGTTTATTAGACGCGAGCGGAATTCGGCGGCTATCGCTGACAACCTTATCATCCACCAGTAGCGAACCACCCGCAGGTTCAAGCGTTAAGGACAAGGCTGCCGATAGCGGTTTTAGATTATAACGCCTCGTGGGGTCTGGGCGTTGCCTTGTTATATCAATATCTTCAACTGTCGGTTCAAAACCAGCTTGCTCAACGCGCACCGCGTATTGTTTGGCTATCATATCTTTTGACCAGGGTGTTTTTCCGACTTCTTGACCGTCAATAAAAACAGAGGCATTGGTCGGTGTACTTTGAATACTCAACCGGCCTTGGATCAGTGTAAGTTGTGGCTCCCAAAGAAACACTTTATCACTCTCAACATTAGCATCTACGACATCCACTTGATGATGAGGACTGTCAACTGTCAACTCATATCGACCCGGTTTGAGTGATTCACTGTATTCTGCACCAAGCTGCTTGAGTTCACCATCAAGTATCCAAGCTGTATCTGTATGCTCACCAATTACAATACCTTTCAATTCGCCAGGTACAGGTTGCAAGACAATATTAATAACAGAAGTGCTTTTACTATCAATCAAGACAGAAGCCGCGATGAATTTATCTGCGCTTGCGATTATTTCTACTTGAGGGCTAACTTTATAAATCGTGTTACCAGAGACATAACCAATACCACCTACAATCGAGAAAGTTGCAGATGCTCGGGCATTTTCTGGCTGAACATTTACGGTAAAGGCTTCAATAACCGCCAACCAAAGAATCAAACCAATAGTAACGATTAATACAACACCACCAGCAATCGCGTTGCGCAACGCGTGCGTTTTTTTCGCTTGGCGAATACTACTGTCAAATTCGTTCATTACACACGACCGTTACTTCTTGGTTTTTAGCGAAAGGATCGACTGTTAACTTAACACGTACGTTTCGATAACCAGCTCGACTGCCTTCAAAAACATATGTGCCCGCTTTCAGATCAATCACTTTTTCCTGAATCGTGCCAACTTTCCCTGTACCAATGACGATGACATTCGTCTTACCATCAGACTTTACAGTGACGGGCACAGGTTCTGCAAAAGTTTCCAAAACAGCATTAAATTGCTCTAATTTTAGCGTCAGGCCAAGACTATTAGCCGCAACATTTTGTGTAGACTCTGCATAGGATGTAGCTATAGCATGAATGCCGCTGTCTTTTAACCGATCAGGCTGAGACAAGTATCGTTCGATACGCTGTGTCCTCGATATGATTTCTTCAGCCAATGTTGCATAATCAGTAAACTGCTTGTCGGTTGGAAATGTTCTTTTTGCCTTCTCTGCGATTATCAGTACTTGGCGCCAATTATCCTGATCGACGAGTTGCTTCAGTTCTTCTCGCCAAGTTTGACGTTGACGTGTCGCCGATTTAGCCGCTATCTCTCGCTCAAGAACTTTAATCTCTTGTCCACCAGGGTAGAGTTGTTTAGCCTGTGTTAATGCACTTTGCGCTTCCGTTAAACGGCTACCACTTAACGCAGCCATCCCTGTCGAAATCAGCTGTTGATAGTTAGACAGCTTTATAGATTCTTGGATTTCAGCGAGACGCCCAACCAGTTCAGTACGTTCCGGATCTAACACAATAATCTGGCTAATTGCCGAAGCCTCTCTATCCAAACTATTCTCTGTTCTCGCAATTCTTGCATCTTCAAGCAGCTGCTCAATGTTAGGGAGCTTAGATAACCTCTGTTGCAGTGCCAAAGCGCTATTGTCATTAGGCTTTATCTTAAGTGCTTGCGTGAGATATAAGCCCGCTTTGCGTGAATCATCTTGCTCAAAAGCGTCTCTCGCTTGTTCGAATAACTCAGTAAATGCTTGCCCCCAACGAATAACTAGTGATTCTGCCTGCTTTTGAGCTAACTCAATATCAGCTAACGCATCCACATAATTACTTTTGGCAAACGCATTAACAGCTTTGTCATAGGTCGCTTTTGCTTGTCGCAATTCATCGGGAGACCAACGGTCTAATGCTTCACTTTGCATAGCCGTCGTAAAGGCTTGATCGAAATCACTTAATGCTCGTTTGAATAAGTCACGCGCCTGTTGATTTTGCACATCACTGTATTCAACAGAATTCGGTACTTCATTTGCCGTTTCTTCATCAGCGGAAGAGCTCAAAAAGGACTTTCCAATTAAGGCTAACAAAACAACAGCGATAAGAATCCCGATCCCCGTCGCTAACTTGGTGTATTGCTGGTTAGCACTGCTTTTTTGCTGTTTAAGCGCATCATCTAACAAATGCAATTTCCTTATAGTTGGATATCAGGTGTTTCTTCAAGGTCATATATTTGCTTGAGGTGCGACTTCCACTGTATATATTGTTCCTGCGCTGTCCCTGTTAACTCAACAGTTTTGTCTTCCAACTCGACCACCTGTGGATCAATTTCAATATCCAGTGATTCGCCCAATTCGTCTATAGTTGCTAAATGCACTCGCGCCTCTCGTCGGCTATCAAGTGCAGATTTCACTAATAGGCCACCGCCAATCGCCGCACCAACAGTCGCAACATCCTGTAACCCTGAGCCATCATTATCTGCTGCACCAGCAACTGCAGCGCCGATCAGCACAGCTGCTAGCACACCTTTGGCAACACTTGCTCTTCTCGCTTTTCTGGCTTCAACGATGGAAGGTAGCGTTTCCTGTTGCCACGTTAAATAACTCTCATCCGTCTTAGCTGAGAAACCTTCATATTGAGATTGAATCCGATCGAGAAATAACTGATCCTGAACACGCAATGGCCTAATACGGGTATAAGCGGGATCATCTGCCGCAGGCAAGCTTGACAATGAGACATAACCGTTCCTATCTGTCACTAAATGCTCTGAAAAGGCTTCTGGCGAAAAGCTCTGGGCGAAACGAATATCAGCAATATGTTTCAGTTCTTCTTTCTGTGCTTCCTTTCTACGTTTTAGCAAGTTCACAACGTGATCAGCAATATCCTCAAAAATTGGACCGTATGAATCTTTATCTTCATTCTTCTTATCTCGATAAAACCCTGTACTAACACGATGTTTAAACGTCTCTTTATCCCAACGTCTACCACTGATATCAACGACCTCAATGCTGATCTCGATGTCTTCACTATTTGACTCTTCGATTTTACCTAAAACATATACTTCGGCAGTCACTTGAGGAGATGGTGCGACACTGACGGAACCAAAAACCCCAGTATCTTGCAGCGCTTCTTTAGTTTTCAGAGAAAACCTATTAGCTTCTGCTCGCCTAAGCTGAGGCCATATAGCGTCTTTTTCTAGTTTATCCAAGTCATCCGGAATACCTGGATCAAAAACAGGTACTGCAACATCAAGAAATATGTTGGAGTTAATATTATAATTTTTCTTTTCTTCTCCTAGTGGAGCAGAAGTCGTAGGGCCAACACTAGGACCAACGGAAGTACTCGAACGCCCAGTTGTTTGACATCCACTCAGCACGATAGCCGCACTTAGTGCCATCCAAAATAAAAAGCGTTTACTCATGATTTCTTTCCTTCATGTTGAGGTTCAGTAAAAGACCTCGAGACGATTCTTTTGCCATCCGCGCAGTAAAAAGCGCTTCGGCTATTTTGTTTTATACTTGCGATAAAGATCCCACAATTCTTTTCTTTTCTGCGGATCTTTTTCCTTTGTTGCTAACTCTCGAATTTGTCGTTGCAAAACAGAGTCGTTATCTGCGCTTGGAATATCCTCCGGAATACTTCCAGCCTCTTCACTGTCGGGTGGTTCCTCCTCTTGTGTCGGCGCCTCGGCAGTTTCCTCTTGTGAAGTAGAACTTGTGCTACCAGCCGAACCACTTTGGCCACTCCCACTAGCCCCACCACCTCCGGCGCCACCGCCTCCGCCTGCAGCTATGGCTTGTCCGACACAGGTATCATAACGATCAACAGAGTCATAAAGCGTTCCCTCAAGCTTTTTAATCTGTTCTTCTCGAGTGAGCTCTTCATTGCCTCGTCCATCAAGCGTCAGATTAGTGCAGTCAGTCACACTCTGGGAAGGTCCGGCAACATTTTTTGACTGAGCTTGGGCCGAAGCACAGCCGGTTACTGCACCCAGCATCGAACACGTTGAGACCATTGCAACAAATTGCTTTAAATTCACCATGTCGACTCCTTTGCAGTTACACTATAGTAGTTAGGTCTTAAAACACTAATCAAGTCACCAGAATGCAAGTTCAGTTTTAGTTCATGAATAATATCCGAAATAGAATTCTTTATAACGATTGATTAGAAAGGCATAGTGGCTAAATAGTTCCTGACTTGACACTATTATTTTGTAAGCACCTACTTATGATAAACAGTTAGCTTATGCTGTATAAATTTCACTCTAAACCAAGGCGACAAACATCAGAACATGTATATTGTGTCCTGGTTTAACTGACGAGATTTATACTCACTGACTGACAGGTTTTATTGATGCTAGACTAGGTGTCACTATTTTTTACACATTTAGAAAAGTTAACAAAAACAGTAAGTGCAACCCTTTGTTTTAAATGAAAATAACTAGGTGGCTCAAAAATTGCTTAATATAGATGATAATCAAAAATGATTGAGGCGCTCAATGAGAGTAAGCGCCAAGTAAGAATTAAGGTGTACGTATGATAGTTAGTGACGGTACAAAATTAAGACGCTTTACTCGCAAAAAATTGCATGTGCTAACACTTGGTGTTCTTGGCTTAACATTGAGTCAAAGTGTACTTGCGACACCCGACACTACCGAGCTACAAAATTATCTTGTTATTGCTACCGGTCAAAGCGGTGTGACATTTAACTTCGACGGCGGCGAATTAGGCGCGAATCAGGAAGTTGTCAGCAGCGGCACTGGTGACCAATTTAACGGTGACCCATTAGATCCAAATACAACGGGCCAGATCCACGACAGCTTTACCAGCATCGGCATCGATTTGACAGGCACCTTCGTTCCTCAGGATGGTGAAACCGTCTTTGATAATGACACTGATAACAGGTTTACAGATGCAGATCCCGATAACGTTGATAGAGATAACGTTAATATTCCAGACTTTTTACCTGGTGCTAGACCGTTACTAGAAAGGCCTGATTATAGCGGTAATGTCGCGCTAACAGGTAATGATGCAAGTTTTGTTAGTGAAAATGTCGATTACTTCGCGTCTATTGGTATTCAGTGTGCCGACGATGACGTCAGAGGAAATGGTCGTTTGCAATGCCACGACTCCTTTGATGGAGACAATAGCTTCAAATCCAGAGCAGATACAGATTTTGAAACACTGGACACAGGCAGTGGCGTAAGCAATTTTGATCCAACTGCATTATTAAGCGAAATTGATCAATGGCGCTTATTTGTTGAAGGCTTAGATGCAGAGTTCACTATCACAGACGACATAGAGAACATTAGCTTCAAGGAATATGATTCTAATAGAACTTTCGCTGAAAACCAGGCTAGAGGAGATACACCTCTTATCACCGATTTAGATGCTATTGACACAGATGGTGACGGATTCGCTGTTATCGATATAGATGCAGGCGATAACTTTTTAGTCAACAACTCAGATTGGATCTTAAATTCAGTTAACGATGTTACTGCAATATTCAGGTTAACGGGGCAAACAACATCTGTTAATTTTGATAACTCATCTATCAGCTTAGGCCCTGGCTGTCTGGAATTGGATGCAAATGGCTTTGCAATCCCTCAAACAACATGTGAAGAACCGCCAATTACGGAGCTCGGTGCAATCTTTGTTGCTGACAGAGATGATAGAAGCGCTAATACAAACGAAGTGTTTAACTTAAACAATGTTATTTTAGGCGGCATTGGGTTATTTGACTTAGACGAGCGTGAAAATACCATCCTTAACCTGAATAACGTACAAGGGTGTGCGCAGTTTATTGGCTCTACAGTGCAGTTCAGCTCAACAGAACGATTCAATCGCTGTGCATTAACAGCAAGTACAACACCTCCTCCACCAGGAGAAGTACCAGAGCCAGCATCATTTGCTTTATTTGGTTTAGGTATACTGGGTTGGCAACTTACTCGCCGCAGACAGGGTTAATACCATCATGCTCACTCTAAGGAGTGAGCATGTCTTACTTTCAATATCTCAACGTCAGTCATACACTACAAACCAAGTTTGCTTTCTAACACGGTAACCATGATTAAGATTTCTGTTTTCCTGGTAATAGTTGCACTAGCTTTTACGGGTAAGGTTTTTGCTGATCCTGCTGAAAATTATGAGAAAGCATTCCAGTCATTTAACGATAATGACTATGATGCTGCCTATATTCATTTAAAGAATGTTCTCCAAGAAGATCCTGAGCATCTCCCCGGCAAAATATTATTAGGAAAACTCTACCTAAATAACGACGCCTATGAACCGGCTATTGTTGAGTTCCAGGAAGCGCTATTTTTGGGCGGCGATATTAATCTAATATTGCAGCCACTGGCTGAAGCCCTACTGAGAACTCGAGATTATCGAGAAGCTCTTGAATTAGCAGGCGACAAAAAGCTCAATAAAAACGCTCAATTTGAAAATCACCTTATCAGAGCTGACGCTTTTATAGGTTTAGAAAGAATGAACGAGGCTCTGACTGAACTGCAACAAGCTACGCGCTTATTCCCACAAAACATACGAGGCTTAAATGCACTCATTTCTTTTCAACTTAGAAGTAATCAAAAAGGCAGAGCGCGAGCTTTAATTGAAAAAGCACTTGAAGTGTCAATAGAAGACGGCACAACATGGTTTTTATTAGGTCAATTGGAAAAGGATGAAGGCAATACAATCGGTGCATTAAACGCCTACCAACAGGCTTTAGCAATCGCCCCAGAAGATAACAGGGTAAAGAGAGCATTAGCGGGCATTAACCTAGAGCTAGGTGACATATCAAACGCAGAGTTGATGATCAATTCAGCTTTGACACTGCGCCCGGACGACCCTTTAGCAATTTTAGTCAAGAGTCGCTTACTCCAATTGAATGACGATGCTGATCAGGCAAGAGCCATTTTAAGTGAAATGAATCAAAAACTTTCATTAGCAACAGATGATTACCTTAGCCGAAATAGCTGGGTCTATTTTATTCGTGGCTTGTCGTCTCATATTATTGGTAATTACGAGAACGCCGTTAACGATCTCATTACCTACATACAACAAGAGCCTGGTGATCACAATGCAGTTAACCTGTTGGTCAATACTTACACTAATCTTGGTGAAAACAAATTAGCAACTTCACTGTTAGAGCGCTATGTTAATCAGGTCGGTGATGATTTAGCGCTAAGCTTTTCACTTCAGCTCTGTGAGCTATACATTACTGCGCAGAGGCACTTTAGGTGCTCAGATATTATTGACGAGCTCAATCGTAAATACCCAGACAACATCCAAGTCATCATTACGCAAGCTCGTAGCATGGTAGGACAGAATAAATACAAAGAAGCACTTGAGCTCATCAAAACAGCCTATGCAAGAGATAAGAATAATGATATCGGGCATTATTTAGCTAATTTGTTTTTGATAACAAAGCAATATCAAGATGCTTTAATTTTTACTGATCACCTTTTAAGCAAACAGCCTGACGATATTGAGTTGCTCAATATTAAAGGGGATGCATTGATTAAGGTAGGTGCATTAGATGAGGCAAGCAACACGCTCAATGATGTTTTGCAGATAGATAATTACTACTTCCCTGCTCTAATGAACTTAGCCAACATTGACATCATTCGAGGGAACTTTGCAGAAGCAAAAAAATCTCTGGCATTCATCATAGCGAATAACCCGCCTCATGCAGGTGCATCAACACTCCTTTCTGAAGCAGAAGCAAAGTCAGGCAACGTTAACGGCGCAGTCCAAGCACTGAAAGACTATCGAGCAAGAAGGCCCGAAGACATCGAAGTAAAAAAGCTACTGATAAAACTCTTATCAAGCTCGGGAAGGCCTGAAGAAGCACTCGCGTTATTGGAGACAGGTTCAGATTTTAATCGGTTCGATGAAACTTACTTAACAACAAAAGCCGAGCTGCTATTCATTCTTAGAGACATCAAGAGCGCTAGAGAACAACACAAAGTTCTCTATACGATTTGGCAAGACAACCCCGAGAAATTGTTAAACTTAAGCAGAATGCAGCGACAAGTTGGCAGTATTGGGCTCGCACAGCAAAGTATTTCAACAGCTCTCAAAAAAGCGCCTGACAACAAAGCATTGTTGGTGGAGCAAGTGAAGTTAGCAACATTAGCGAAAGACTTCGAACAATCCGAGCAACTGCTAAATGCCCTAAAGGAAACATCAGCAGGTTGGTCAGAAGTATGGAACCTAGAGGGGGATCTACTTCTAGCTCAGAAAAGTGCAGAAGAGGCTCAGCTGTCATATGCCAAGGCCTTTGAGTTATCAGGCTCAAGCAACGGCTTAATCTTACTTAAGTTGTATAATTTAGCCGTCGATGGTTACAACAGCAAACTCTTTGAACAGCAAGTTATTAAAGCTTTGAGACAAGCACCAAATAATCATTATTTTAGAAACTTATTAGCTGATTACTTTCTGTTAAACGAACGCTATTCAGAAGCAAAAGCCCAGTACCTACCTCTGACTAATGTAAGTGACTTTCCCAATAAAGCTAGCTTGTATAACAACTTAGCATTAACCACCATGAGAGATAACCTTGATGAAGCATTTGGTTATTCCCAAAGAGCGACTGAGCTTAATGCAAATTCAGCGAACATTATGGACACTTATGGTTGGTTACTGGCTAAAAAGGAACAATATCAAGAGGCGTTAAGAGCTCTACGCGTTGCTTATACCATAAAATCTATTGACCCTTACATCCGTTACCACCTTGGCTATGTTCTCAATAAACTAGGCAGAAAAGATGAAGCGATTCTAGAGTTACAAACTGCATTAGCCACAGCCGATGAATTTACAGAAAAAGATGCTGCACAAGAGCTTTTGACACATATTGTCAATAAATAAGAGCTGCCCATATACCGAGTTGCTGCTATGTCTGTTAAATTCCCTTTCGATAGCCGAAACACTTAGGAGTAATCAGTGATACTTACGGGCAAACATATTTTAGTTACGGGCGCATCTCGAGGTATAGGTGCAGCAATAGCACGGTCAGTCGCAGAAAAAGGTGCCAGGGTCGTTATTCATTATGTAAACAGCCAAGCCAAAGCTCAAGCTGTTCTCGATAGTTTACCTAACGCAGAAAGCCACGCTTTGATACAAGCTGACCTAACACAAGCAGATGCCGCAAAACTACTTTGGGAAAAGTCAGTAGAGTCTCTCGGTCATATTGATGCGGTAGTTAACAATGCAGGTAAGCAATATACCGCCGGTGTTGAAACCAATGATCAACAGTGGGACGACACCTGGAGTAAAACCTTACAATTAAACTTAACTGCCGCCGCTGATTTATGCCGTGAAGCGATTAACCACTTTAAGGCACGACAATCTGGTGGTCGTATTATCAATATTGCGAGCCGTGCTGGCCACCGAGGTGATGGGCCTGATTATATGCATTATGCAGCTGCTAAAGGTGGTTTATTAGCTTTGACTAAATCTATCGCTAGAGGTTTTGCAAAAGATAATATTCTTGCTTTTGCTATTACTCCTGGTTTTACCGAAACAGATTTAGCAACTGACATTTTAAATGAAATGGGCCATGAGGCAGCAACGCGAGAAATTCCGCTCGGCGATTTAGCACAACCAGAGGAAATAGGTGAGACAACAGCCTTTTTATGCACCGATGTCGTTAGGCATATGACAGGCGCGACCATAGACATTAATGGCGCTTCTTATGTTCGCTAAGCATTATGCCTAATCATCAAAATGAAGACATACTAACTGTTTCAAATTCAGTTAGATTGAATGATGACGAGATCGAAATTTCCGCTATTCGCGCACAAGGGGCTGGTGGTCAAAATGTCAATAAGGTTTCGTCTGCTATTCATTTACGGTTTGATATTAGTGCATCATCATTACCTGATTTTTATAAACAAGGCTTACTCAATCTCAAAGACAAGCGGATAACAAAAGAAGGAATAATTATTCTTAAAGCTCAGCAGTTCCGAACTCAAGAGCGAAATAAGGCTGATGCATTAGAGCGCCTAGTGGAACTCATTAAGAGCGTAGCTGTTGTTCGAAAAGCACGACGTGCTACTAAACCCACTAAAGCTTCACGAACTCGACGCCTCGACAGCAAAACAAAGCGTGGTAATGTCAAAAGTTTACGCTCAAAGGTACTGTAGACATTTTATCCGCTACTGACCTTTGCAAAAGCACTGACAAAGAGAGTAAAATCCCCTCCAAGTTTTTATAAAGGCACCAATTCGATGGGAAGAAAGTACGAAGTTCGCAAAGTAGCAATGGCCAAAACTGCTGGCGCTAAAACCAAAGTCTATTCCAAGTACGGTAAAGAGATTTATGTGTGTGCGAAAAACGGAACACCCGATCCAGAAGCTAACCTTGCATTACGCCGACTTATTGAGAAAGCAAAAAAGGATCAAGTCCCAAGCCATGTTATAGAAAAGGCCATCGAAAAAGCGAAGGGTGGAGCCGGTGAAGATTTCCATCCTGCTCGTTATGAAGGTTATGGACCTGGCAGTTGTATGGTAATCGTTGATTGTTTAACAGATAACAACAATCGTACGATAACAGATGTTCGTAATTGTTTTACCAAGACAAATGCAAAAATAGGCGCTCCTGGCGCTGTTGCACATATGTTTGATCACCAAGCTATCATCGCATTCAAGGGTGATGACGAAGATGCTATTTTAGAGTTATTGATGGAAGCAGATACAGACGTAACAGACATCGAATGCGAAGATGGCGTGATCACTGTTTTCGCTCCCCATACTGAGTTTTTTGCAATTCGTAATGCACTGACGACAGCTAATCCAGATATAACATTTGATGTTGAGGAAGTGACTTTTGTTCCGCAAACAGAAACTGAAATATCAGGTGATGACGTTGCTATGTTCGACAAATTTATGGATATGCTAGAAGATTGTGACGACGTTCAAGATGTCTATCATAACGCCGTGGTTGAGCGCTAATTTCAGTCGCTAAAACGACATTCTTTTGGAGGGAAAGCTTTGGCTGCAAGTTCGTGGCTAAAGCCGACTCCTACATAAGGTTAATCTTATTCTAATTTCTGTTAAGGCTCCCACCGAATACCCCTTGCGGATCGTATTCTTCTTTTAAAGCCATCATTCTAATTCTGTTTTGTCCAAAGTAATTACTCACTTCGTCAATTTCTATATCCTCATAGTTAGCATACGCTAACCCGTTATAGAAAGGTGCCAGCTTAGATTGGCTATCAACCACCCAAGCCTCCGTTTCAATTGGAATTGTATCTCCTAATGCCAATCCCGTAATACTGCAAATAAAGGTCGACTCACGATGACAAAAAGCCGTATCTGTTGGTCCGACATCACTGATAGCTCCTCCTAATGGATCTAACATAATCCCACCGCTCAAGCCGGGGCACGCTTCAAAACATTCTATGAGTGTCCGGCAAAAAGATTCAGATAACCCCTCTTGAATAATGCCATGTTTCCAATAAATCGCGAGACCATCAGCATAGTGATTTGACTGAACATCTAGATAACTTCTAAAACCCAAATTTGTTTCTGCATGTGGACACCATTGACTGATGTCACCAAATATTTTTTGACAAATATCAGGTGTATCCATTGCAAAGCCCATAACGGAAATCTTCGCATCAGCTTTTTCAGAAAAGGAAATATAAGCGTAAAGAAAATGGTTGTTCGGCGCTGACAACATGAAATCACTGTAGCGTTTCAGCACTTCAATACCATATTTTAACGGCCAATCAATAGTACCGCCGTAAACACGTTTGGGCATATCAAATGTCTGGTAGGTAATATCAGTAACAATACCTAATTGACTGCCGCCACCACCTTTTAAAGCCCACAACAGATCGGGTTCTTCGTGTTGGCTTATATGGACACGTTGCCCATTAGCATTGACCATTGTGGCAGACATAATGTTATCGCAAGCTAAACCATAAGCGCGCGATAGAAACCCTATACCACCACCTATAGTCGAGCCAATAACCCCTACATCACCACAGGTGCCTAGAGGTAAAGCTTGCGCATGTGATAGCGTCATCCTATCCAGCTCCTTATTAAGAACACCCGCTGAGACAGTGACTCTATTCTCTTTGGGAGACAAGCTGATCTTCTTCATTTCTGACATGTCTAATACTAAGCCATCGTTAACCAGACACGTACCACACGCCGAGTGCCCACCGCCCTTCGCGGTTACTTTAACACCATGTTCATTCGCATATTTGATTGCTAAACAAACATCTGAAACATCCAGCGGGCGGACAATGACTGCCGGGGAGCGCTTGATTCTCCCGTTATAAAGCTTACAGGCATCCCCATATTCCGCACTACCTGGCAAATATAAATCACCAGAAAATGCTGAGTGATTACCCTGTAATGCTCTTTGAAAAGGCGTCATTAATGTCTTTTTCCTATTGCTTCAGCCACGCTTGATGCGACAACTCTGAGTAGATGTTCCAAACTTTTTGGCCATATTGCTCAGCATCAATGTTATAGAGTAGCCAGCGTAGAAACTGAGCAACATAATCAGGCTTTAACAACTGACCTTGCTGATAGGCTTGAGCCAGTAGCGGTGCAAATGGCAATATTGCTTTGTCTGTATTTCGAATAGCAGCCTGCATTTCCGTGTCTACATTGCCCGGCGCAATTAAGCCAAATTTAATATTCATAGAGGAATATTTATTCTCTTTATTATGTTCAATACCTTGATATTCAGCTTTGAGGCATTGCCACATCATATGCAGTGCAGATTTATGCATACAATAGCTGCTCGCTCCAACAACGGGTTGCAGCTCTGAATCGCTGGTCAAGAACATTACTCGTCCACCCTTCAACTTAGGTAAAAGGGACGTTGTAAGAAAAAGAGGCATTTCGACATTAATACGTTGCGCAATACCCCACTCTTCCCTGCTAATGTCAGCCAATTGCTTCAATGGGTGAATAATAGCTGCGCAGTGAATAAGGAAATCTACTTGTTCAAGTGTGAGTAAAGCCTCATTCAGCTGTTCCTCGTTGCCATCAGAAGCTAAGTCACATACAAGTATCTGAACGCGCTCAGGAAACTGTTCTTCTAGTTGTTTTAACTTGGCTTCATTTCTCCCAATCGCAACAAGGTTTAAACCAGCGTCATAACTCAATAGAGTTCTACTCAAAGCAGAACCAATACCACCCGAAGCCCCCGTGATGATCGCCGTTTTTGGTGATGGAATAGCATTTGAACTCATTAACGCCCCTTAAGAAAAAATAATACGAACACAAACACCGTCTTTATCATCATTATTAGCAATAGTAATATCACCTTTATGGTAGTCTGCAATGATCCTCGCAATATAAAGGCCGAGCCCTAGATGTGATTGTTGTGCGTCTTTTTGCTGCCTTACCGACACCATTGAGTCAAAAAGTTCGTTCTGAATATTATCAGGTAATAAAGGGCCTCGGTTACATATTGCCAAAGATGTTTTATGACCTTTTTTCTCTAACGCCACGAATATCTCTTCGCTTTCTTCACTAAATTCTACGGCGTTTGCCACTATTTTATCGAGCATTTGTGCAAACAGCTCAGGCGAACCATTCAATGCCATTACGTAATCAGCAACCTTAGTGACTAATTTATGTTCTGGATAAGCGAGCTTATACCCTTCAACACAACCGAGCACGACTTCATTAGCAACGAAGTCCTCACGGTCAGTTGAACGCAGGGCATTCTCCAAACGCGTCCCTTCACTCATATTGCTCAGGATTTTACTCAATCGAAGCACACCTTCTTTGGCGCGGCGTATGTATGGGCTAGCTTCAGGGTGAGTGACTTCCATTTGTAAATTCTCAAGAGACGAATTCACAATAGCGACGGGTGTCCTTAACTCATGCGACAAACGCGAAGACATATTTTCTAAATAGGCATTGTATCGCCCAAGTTTTTCTAGGACGTTGTGAAATGAACGAGATAAATCACCAATTTCATCTCTCGTTTTGGAAGGCTCAATATTGCCAATAATCTTACCGTTAACATCTATAGCATGCTCTGTATCATTGCGTAGTTTGCGAATGCGACTGGAGATCCTAGATGCAAAGATAAACAGTGCAGACGTTCCAAAGATCACTATACCTAAAATGATATTAAACAGTTTTTCCAACGCTTTATTGCGCAAGCTACGAATACCATGGGTTGTTTGCTCAACGACAACGGCACCCATTACCTCATTTTCTATCCAAATAGGATGTGCCGCAGATAAAATAACCGCCTTCTTATCAGGGCTTAATCGCCACAGAGAATCAGGCGTTCCGACCAAGGCTCGATCAATTTCCTGGCCTTGTAACTCAAAAGCATTGTCTAGCTCATCGATAAAGTCAGCTGGTGGTTTGGTGAGTATTTGATAGTAAAGAGGCAATAACCAGTTCTGTTCTATATTTCGCCACCAAGCTGAGTTTGCTTTGTCAGAACGCCTCGGGTTAATACCAACAGCTTTTTGAATTTCTCCCGAACGAGCCAATACCCTGCGATGTCGATCTAGCACCCAAACTCTCGCATTCGAGTACTTTAAGCCATCAACAATACTCTCTATCTCGGGGGAAGGCACCAATACAGTACCAAGAGAATCAGACTGGCTCGTGTTGGCAGTACCCACACTGTACTTCACGTCCCTTTGCTCTTCATCATCGACATCAACGATAGCAAAAGCAATTTTGCTCGAGAGAGCGCTGAGCGGTAGGCGTATTTCTAAAATATAGCCTTCTTCAGTAAGACTCCAATGCCCTTGGATATCAGTTTCAAGCTCACGCGGCCTTGTTGACGCGGGGTTCTCATCAAGTAAATACGCATTAACCCAACCAGGCGAGTCTGTCGCAACAATATACCGATGAAAATTGTCATCTTCGTCTAACAGCGCAATTTGCAAATGATCATTGCGATCAACTCGTAGGCTGTTTTCTCCGCGCAACACGACACTATCATCGTTCACTTCAAAATAAGCGTACAGATAGCGTCTATATTGCCCCACCATATGCTTAAAGTTGAGGCTCTCAGTTTGGTAAGCAACATTCGCTTCTAATAAATGCTCGGCGCCGTAAGTGACCGCTAGATGAGAATAATCTAGCCAATCAACTAAGCGGCCATCCAATTGAATAGGGTCGATAATATTATGCGCGTATAAATCAGTACCTGGTTTAACGTCAGACAAATAGCTTGCATGGTTGTCGAAGAGTTTAGGTCTTTCATGTAAAGCAGTCGCTACCGCACGGGCTGTTCCTACGAGGGTTTGTTCTTGTCCTGTTCTCAGATAGTTTTCCATCTCCCAAACATATTGGTAACCTAGCCACGGAATCGCAAATAAGAACAGAGATAAGAAAAGTAACTTAATACGGATGCCGACACGAAACCTAGTCATGAGGCATTTTTCCAGCGATAGCCCATACCGTAGACGGTTTCGATTCGATCAAAAGAATCATCCTGTTGAACAAACTTCTTTCTAATCCGCTTAATGTGTGAAGTGATAGTCGTATCGTCGACCACCATTTGAGATTCGTCCATCAGCTGCTGCCTGCTCTTAACATGTCCAGCAAATTTAGCAATGGCGTGCAGCATCCAGAACTCGGTTACCGTTAGTTCTATCGCTTGCTCTTTCCAGGTCACCGTCATGCGATTAGTGTCCATCACCAGTTGGCCATTTTTAACCAGATCATCCTGAGTTTGTGGCTGAGATAATAGCTCTGAACGCCTGAATAAAGCCGCAATACGTGCAATTAAGTGTGGCAAGCTAATATCTTTGGTCAGGTAGTCATCAGCGCCCATACGTAAGCCAACAATGGTATCGTAATCGTTATCTCTTGCGGTGAAAAAGATGATAGGCAGGCTTTTAGATAGGCTTCTTAATTGCTGGCATAAGGCAAAGCCGCCGTCGATTTCATCTTCTAATCCAATATCAATAATAGCCAAGTCAGGTAGTCGTTGGTTAAAAGCCATTTCGGCACTGGGTTTATCAGCATATGTCACCACTTCATAACCTTGTTTGGTTAGAGCTGCGGCATAATTTTCTCGAATTGCCAAATCATCTTCCACTAACGCAACTCTTTTTGACATGTCAGCCCTTCTTCTCTCATTCAGGATGGCCTAATGATATAGCAATTTCAGCCAGCTTTTATCCCTTCAGGCAAAATTCCATTTTTTCGCCACATTTGACAACCAAATTTACATGATTGCCTTGTTGGATAGCCACAAAGTAGCTGTTTAATAGAAAGCGTGAATACGAACTTACTTATTAAATACCGCCTTTGGGAGACAACATATGAAAAAAACATTAATCACATCTGCATTTATTTTCGCTTTTTCCACCAACTTAGCTGCTGCTGAGATAGACGATAAACGACGAGCCAAAAACGAAATGGTCGGGTTTGGATCCGGCGTGCTCATCGGTAGTGCTATAGGAGGCCCAGTAGGCGGCTTTGTTGGTGGATTTTTAGGTTTAGTGCTTGGCGACGATTACAATGACACCAAAAACCTCGAACTTGCCAAAGAAGAAATAAAGAAGAATGAACAGTCTTTAGTTTTACTGGAAAAAGAATATGAACAGGCTTTGTTATTGGCAAATAAAAAAGCGGTACAATTAGAACAAGTAAGATTGGTTTCTCTACAAACAAATCTAGAGCAAAACTTAGCACCTGTAGAAACGAATATTCAGTTCAAAACAGCATCACATCAATTACAACCTCATTACCAAAAACAATTAAATATTATCGCCGAAAGCCTACTGGAAAATCCAAACACGCAAGTTGTTTTGGAAGGACATGCTGATAGACGAGGTGACCAAAGTTACAACGAAGCATTATCAGAACAACGTGTAATCAGTGTCAGAAAATACTTAGAAAATGAGGGGGTGAAACAAAATCAAATAAAGACGTTAGCTTATGGAGAGTCTCAACCTTTAGATGAGAAACAGAGTTTTGAGAATGATTTTTTTGACCGTCGTGTCGTCATAAAAGTCGAAACTAAAAAGCCTATTTTAACTGCGGCAAATGGTAGCTCAAATTAACAACATCAATCACTAAGGATAAATAAATGCAAGCACTTACTTACAATAAAAGAGTTGTAATTAAAAGCCAACTTTCACAGAAGAAGAGCTACTCTTTATGTTTAACTAAAGTCATTGTAAGTGAGTGCATACTATTACTAATAACCTCTATTTTAATAGTATTATTTTTTAGTGTACCAAAAGTGAAAGCATCTGGAATCGAACCAATAACACAAAGTAATTTGCTTCTTACTAACCACCAACGAACTACTTCTTTCAATAGCCCGTTAGTTAAAACAAATGTCGATATGACAGTAACCGGTACTATCGCGAGAGTCAAAGTAATTCAAGAGTTCCATAATCCCAGCAACGAATGGGTAAACGGTCATTATGTTTTTCCTTTGCCGGAAAACGCCGCAGTTGATCACCTAATGTTGAAGATTGGTGCTCGAGAATTCGAAGGACAGATTCACCCTAAGAAAAAAGCAAAACAGATTTTCGAGCGCGCTAAAAAACAAGGCAAAAAAGCGAGTTTGATAGAGCAAGAACGACCCAACATTTTTACTAATTCAATTACTAACATTGGTCCGAAGGAAACTGTTGAGGTCACACTAGAATATCAACAATTTGTTCATTACGATCAAGGCAAATTCAGCTTACGGTTTCCCTCAACACTAACACCAAGATATATTCCAATAGGCTCGCCTTCCCATTTAGAGAATAAAAGTTCTTCATATGAGGAAACATTCTTCGATAAAAATATAAACGTTGTCGGTCCGCTACTTTCAGATCAGGTAATAGATGCTGATCGTATTACACCACCAACCAAGAATGAAAAAGAAGAAATAAATACATTGAACATCCGTATGGATATTGATGCTGGCTTTACCATTGCAGAAGTGAGTAGTGAAAGCCATGCCATCACACTATCACCTATATCCGAGAGTCGCTTCGATGTATTCCTGAAAGAACACGCTAAAGCAGATAGAGATTTTATTGTCACTTGGCGCAGAGCAGATGAATCAAAACCTTTCGTTAGCCATTTCACCCAAATGTATCAGGGAGAAGAATACGGTTTGATGATGTTGGTCCCACCGACTATGTCAGAAAATAAATCGGAACCTATTCCTAGAGAAGCGATCTTTGTATTGGATACCTCCGGCTCTATGCAGGGCCATTCAATTGAGCAAGCGAAATCAGCACTCATTGTAGGTATGGAAGGTCTCTCAGCGGAGGATACTTTCAATATTATCGCTTTTAATTCTCATGCTAAGGCTTATTGGCGAACTCCAAAAAAAGCGACACCTAATAATATCATTAGCGCCAGGCAATTTATTCGTGAGCTGCAAGCAAATGGAGGTACAGAGATGGATCCAGCACTGAGATTGGCATTAAAGTCACACGACAGAAAAGATCATTCACCCTATTCAAGAGAAACAAGGCTTGAGCAAGTTATTTTTATCACTGACGGCAGCGTCGGAAATGAAGAGCACCTCATGCAAATAATCAACCGCCAACTGGGTGAGAAGCGACTATTTACGATTGGGATTGGTTCTGCTCCAAATACTTACTTTATGTCAGAAGCTGCTAAAACAGGTAAAGGCAGTTTCACTTATATCAATGACATAAATCATGTCGGGAAGAAAATGCAAGATCTATTCGCGAAGATCAATTACCCCGTATTAAGTGACGTTGCATTGGACTTCCCGCCGAACATTGAAGTTTACCCCGAAAATATCCCTGACTTGTATACGGGCCAACCGCTGTTAGTTAGCTACAAAGGGGCAACTTGGGGTGATCCGATTGTTGCATCAGGTAACCTGACCAAAGCGAGTTGGACAACAACATTTCCACCTGCGATGTTAAGTGCCGCATTTCATCACTATCAACGTGAACCTTCGGGACTGAACGTCTTGTGGGCAAGAAGCAAAATAGGTGAACTCACATCTCAACGGAGAAAAGTTAAAGATAAAGAAAAGTTCAATCAAGCTATCGAAACAACAGCGCTTGATCATCACATTGTCAGCGAATTTACGAGTTTGGTTGCCGTTGACATAACACCAAGTCGTCCGCTGAATCAAGTGATGCAAGATAGTGCAATTCCCAATCATCTACCTTTTGGCATGATTCAACAGCAAGCTGTTGGCACCCTGCCTCAAACGGCAACCAATGGTCAATTAAAGCTCATTCTCGGTTTATTACTTATAGTGATTTCATTATGCATACATCTTATTACTCAGCGCCGATGAGGCGTCGCGGCCTTTTCACTCGCACCGTCTGGTTCTTATTTAAGCACAAAATAAAGACACTGCTACTGATCATAGGTTGCTATCAATTTGGGCATGGCACCTATATCTACACTAAGGCTATAGCCGCACAGTGGTTAGTATCAAAAGCTTGGTCTCAAACAATTCAGAGTACGGATAACCAATCAGTAAAGCCGTGGCCATGGGCGGATACTTGGCCAATAGCTAAGTTAATTATAAACGGGAATTCACTTTATACTTTGGAAGGTTCAGACGGTTCTACACTGGCTTTTGGGCCCGGGCATATGCCACATACATCAATGCCTGGCAACTTGGGAAATAGCGTTATAGTGGGACACAGAGATACACATTTTAATCGCCTTCAACATGTAAAAACAGACGATGTGATCCACGTAGAAACTCCTGACGGACAATATAGCTACAAGGTCAGAGAAATCCGTATAGCACATGAGAATCAGCTAAGTGTGCTGGAAGACTCACAACAAGGGCTATTAACTCTTATCACTTGTTATCCTTTTAATAGCATTGAGCCAAACCCTGACTACCGCTATGTCGTTAGAGCTGAACTCATCAACAGAGAAAATGACTAATGCCGATTTTCTTATCCTCTTTATTATTTATCCTAGCAACGTTTTCGTCCCTCAGCGCTATCTCAGGTCCTATTTCTGAACGATTACCGGAGGTCATTGATGCGAATCAACGCTATGTGTTTTACTCACACGGGTATATTGTTGAAGGCACAAACCCTGAACCAATACACTCAAGGTGGGGGAAATATACCTTCCCGGCGATCAAACAAGCGCTTGCTGAAGGTGCAAACTTTCACCTTATCGCACATCATAGAGAGGAGAATGCGGACTTCACACAATACGTCAGACTACTAACAGCCCAAGTCAGGCAGTTAATGTCTGCTGGGGTACCGCCTAGCAATATTACCTTGATTGGCTTTTCGAGAGGTGGAAATTTAACAGTCCATGCAGCTGAGCGATTACACAACAATCAACTCAATATTCTTCTACTGGGTACTTGCAACCCATCACTCCTAAAAAAAGACATTACGCTATATGGGAGGATCTTATCTATTTATGAGGCGTCTGATGATGCTAGGTCCTGTCAAAAGCTAGCGAATGCTTCCAAGACATATAGCTCATTTAAAGAAATTGAAATAGATACTGGCTTAGAGCATGGTGCTTTTTATCGCCCGATTCCTGAATGGATTCACCCTGTCAGGCTTTGGATAGAAAACTAACGCATTCAAAGCAGCACTTTACTTAAAGTACATTCAGATTGAATACATTTATCACTGGGAAATTGGCTATTGGTTTTACTTAAAACTCTAACTTAAACAATAGTTCTGCCAAATCGGGGTGCCATTGAAACTCTGCCAACTTCACACGGTTATTATGGACTACAACGCCTTCTTCCTGAAGTAACCCTTTTTGCTTCTTAGCCAAGTCAGTACCGACAGCAAAAGCAAATTGGCCACTGGAACGCATAACCCTGTACCAAGGAACACCCATTTCATCTGGCGCATAACCCAACGACTTACCAACCAACCGAGCTCTACCGGGCAATCCCGCTAAGTCAGCAATTTGCCCATAAGTCGAGACTTTTCCCTTTGGGATAGACATAACGGTTTTCCAGATTCGTTGATATTTCTGCTCAGACATACAAGATAACTTATTGTTACTTAAGATCTATTGGGAAGGGGATTATAACAGGGAATTACAAGTGACAGCGACAACAGTATAGATAACTACCCAACACATTGAAAATACTCAAGTATTCTACGAATAGCCTATATTCTCATCTATACTATCTATTAAGATAAACAAATATCACAAAGAATAATAGCTTTATGGCAGGTTGAGACGCGGACATGACAAACCCTTTCTATAAAATTGAAATTCGAGGAGATGTCCTGTGTGCCAAAATGCACAAAAAAACTGAGCTAGATACTGACTTACGGTACCTTATGGATTTTGCTGTTGCTGCTCAAAGCATTCGTAATAGACCTTGGGGTATCTTATCTGATATGCGAGATTGGAAAGCAAACCATATAAAACTCAAAAACAGAAGCGTTCTTGAGGAATTTGATCGTCGAAACCAGATTGCAGAATGCTGGATAGTAAGAGATGAAAATCAAGCAGCAGCACTCATTCCTATTCTTAAAAAGCAGGTCGCCATTAAATTTATCCGTGTGCAAACCCTTGACGAAGCAAGAGATTGGTATAAAAAGCAGCCACTTTTTTTCGACGATGACATGCCTTGGGATAGTTTTTATACAATTGACTAAATTCAGTAACTAGCCTGACTGCGAGGTTACTTTTCTAATACCCCACTTCTGTCTATTTGACTGCAGGTGTAAGACAAGTTTTGTCCAAAAATATATGGGTTAATATCCTTATTCACACAATAGAGGTAATAAAACCTCTTTAGGGTGTCATTACTTGTGGTAATTTCAGTAAGGTAGTTTGTTTGTGCTTCACTCAAATCAACAAGATGTGTCCCTATCGTCTCTCGCAATTTACTTAATTCACGCTTCTCAGGTAAGCCAGATATTGCCTCTATTTTATTTGAAATTGCAAGACGCATATCTTCAATGAAATAGGCTGCAAATTCCGATCGCAAAAAAACGATCAAGACCAATATTTCGATCAGAATGATTAACTTCTTTTTCATTAAAAATACATAACTCGACTACTAACAATCCGATATTACGCTATTAGTGCCTATTCGCGAACCCTCTTTACTTATACAAATTCATAACTATGTTCATGAAACTAGGTCAGTCACACTCCTAAACGTATTAAATTTCATAAATTTAATGTTGAAAGCGTTAAGTTAATGTTAAGCATGTGTAAAGCCATCGCTAAAATATTGGATATTTTACGTTTTCCTGATTCATATCAAGCACGTTAACCATTTGACTGATATAATTTTTGAAGTTAGTTAATAAGGTGCCCTCATGAGTGAACGCATTCCGGTCAAGGTCATAACACCCGTTAAAGTCCATAAGCCTGAAGGTCTTGACGATCGCGACCGCTACACTCCTCGTAGCCATATATACGTGCGAAAAGTCGAAGGAATGTTGGAAACCTTAAGACGATTCTTTGGGCTTTTTTTCCTTGGCCTGTTTGTTATTTTGCCTTGGCTGCAATTTGATGGTCATCAAGCTATTTTGCTAGACATTGGCGCTCAACGTTTCAATATTTTTGGCCTGACGCTATGGCCACAAGATTTAACATTACTCGCTTGGATCTTTATAGTCGCGGCCTTTGCGCTGTTTTTTGTGACGACGTTCGCTGGGCGTGTATGGTGTGGTTTTATGTGTCCACAAACTACATGGACCTTTATTTTTATCTGGTTTGAAGAACAAATAGAAGGCAGCCGCAATAAACGCATTAAGCTTGATGAACGCACCATGGATTTCGATAAATTCTGGCGAAAGACGCTAAAACATACTTCTTGGATAGGTGTAGCATTGCTAACAGCGTTAATTTTCGTTGGCTATTTTACGCCCATCGAGGTGCTTTTCGTTGAGTTCTTCACTGGGGAAGCGCCATTCTGGGCCGCCTTCTCCGTTATTTTCTTTACCTTTTGTACATACGGTAACGCTGGTTGGATGAGGGAAATCATGTGTACGCATATTTGTCCCTACGCTCGTTTCCAATCAGCCATGTTTGATAAAGATACTTTTACGGTAGCTTACAATCCAAGCCGCGGCGAAAAAAGAGGACCAAGAGGTCGCAAAATGACACCCGAACAGAGATTGGATAAAGGTTTAGGCGACTGCATTGACTGCAACCTCTGCGTACAAGTTTGCCCTACTGGGATCGATATTCGTAACGGCCTGCAATATGAATGTATCAATTGTGGTGCTTGCGTTGATGCCTGTAACGGTGTCATGGACAAAATGAACTACGAAAAAGGCTTGATCAGCTTTACGTCTGAGCATCAACTCGCTGGTGGAAAAACAGAAATCTTCCGTCCCAAACTTATTGGCTATGCTGTCGTTTTAACCGTCATGGTAGGTTTACTTGCATTAGAAATCGCGACCAGGATTCCCTTAGAAGTTGATATTATCCGTGACCGCGGTGCTTTATATCGTGAAACGAATGACGGGCTAATCGAGAATGTTTACACACTTAAAATATTGAATAAATCACAACTAAAAACACTTTATCACGTATCAATTGAAGGCTTACCAGGTCATAGGTATAGCGGTGAGGATTTAGTCACTGTAGAAGGCGGAGAAGCCTTTAGCTTACCCATTAGCGTCGCTATCGATGAATCATCGTTAGAAGAAAGTATTACCAGTATAAAAATACACGTAACCGGTAGAGATACCAAAGGTGAAAGCGTTGAGGTCGAAGAACCCACTAAGTTTATTTTCCAATGACCGCTACTTTTGATTTTTCTGGCTTATCGCCAGACCTTATATTGGATGCGATAGAAACGACTTCAATTCGCGTTGAATCAGGCTTACTCGCTCTCAATAGTTACGAAAACCGCGTTTACCAATTTATCGGTGACGAAAACAGGCGATACGTCGTTAAATTCTATCGCCCACAACGATGGAACAGAAAACAGCTTTTAGAAGAACATGCTTTTGCATTGGAGTTACAATCGCATGATATACCGCTTATTGCACCGCTAGCTTTTGATGATCAAACGTTGCTTGAGTCCCAAGGGTTTAATTTTGCTATTTACCCTTCAGTTGGAGGGCGTGAATTCGAGGTAGATAACTTAGATCAACTTGAATGGATGGGACGCTTTAT
>CAZVDU010000014.1:0-43760 GCA_964625615.1 uncultured Pseudoalteromonadaceae bacterium
AGCGCAAGAAGAAAAACTGAGCCGATGGATCACGTTTTTATGGGATATAGGGCTAGATGTAGGCCAGTCTGTTAGAACCATTAAAGAAACAATGAAACAGGCCAAGAGTGATATTACTATCGCTACAAACTTGGTCGAGTCCAGGCTGCTGAATGGATGTGAGCCAACCTTCAACGAATTACAAAGATTGATACAAGGTCGACAGTTTTGGGACAGCAAAGCTTTTTTCGTTGCAAAATATGACGAACAACGTCAACGACACAGTAAGTTCAACGATACGTCTTATAATCTAGAGCCTAATATTAAAGAAAACCCTGGGTGTTTACGTGACATCCAAAATATTGGCTGGGTGGCTAAAAAACACTTTAAAGTATTCCACGGAAAGGAATTGATCGAACATGGATATTTCACAAAAAGTGAATTCGACGAGCTTCTGGAATGCCGAGCGCACCTTTGGCGAATGCGGTTCGCTTTACATTTGCATGTTGGTAGGAATGAAAACAGGCTGTTGTTTGATTACCAATCAGCCGTGGCCGAACGATTAAATTTTGGTGACGAAGGAAAAGCATCTGTCGAGAAGATGATGAAAGGCTTTTTCCGGATTGTCAGACGTATTTCTGAGTTGAATAACATGTTATTGCAGCTATTCAGACAAGATATCCTAGCGCTTACGGTTAAAGAAAAATCTATCATTAACGACAACTTTGAAGTGCTAGATAGCTTAATTGCAGCTAGGCATGACGAGGTCTTTGACAGCCCAGAAAAAATCTTACAGTTTTTTGCCTTAATTGCGCAGTTTCCTGCAGTTACTGGGTTACATTCGTCTAGTTTGCGCTTACTTCGCCTTGCAAGAAGGAAGTTCAATACCACCTACTTCTCAGAAAAGGAAAGCTGCCGAACATTGTTTATTCAAATTATCCAGCTACCTGACTTTTTCAGGTTAAGTTGGGACTTGATGTATAAGCACGGCATTATGCAAGCTTATTTATCTCAGTGGGATCATATTGTAGGCATGATGCAGTTTGACCTATTTCACGCTTACACTGTTGATGAACATACTCATCGTTTAATTAAGAATATTTATCAATATTCTCAAGAGATTCCTGATCACCCTTTTCCTCGATGCCGCAGAATGATGCTAAATATCGATAAACCAGAATTATTGTTTATTGCAGGTATCTTCCACGATATTGCTAAGGGTCGAAACGGAGATCATTCAACATTAGGGGCTGCTGATGTTGCAGCCTTTTGTAGTGAACATGGTATTTCTGAGAAAGATACAAAACTTGTTAGCTGGCTAGTGGAACAACATCTTTTGATGTCTGTTGTCGCACAACGAAGGGATATCTACGATCCAGATGTTATCAACGACTTTGCCTCAAAAGTACGTAATAAAAACAACCTCAACCACCTTTACATGCTGACTCTTGCGGATATTCGCGCAACCAATCAAAACCTTTGGAACGATTGGAAGTCGTCACTTCTAAGAGAGTTGTATTTAATGACACGTAAAGCGCTCGAAGAAGGGTTGGAGAACAAGGTTGATTTGCAAGATCGTATTATTGAACACAAGCAACTTGCTCTGCATGCATTAGGCGAAGCTGGTTACAAGAAGGATGGTATCGAAGAGTTATGGCAGCGATTTGACGATAGCTATTTTATTCGTTTCAAGTCAGCGCAACTTTCATGGCATGCCAAAGTTATTTTGCAAAGAGAAATGACAAATGATGATAGCTTAGTCGTCGATTTGAATGAGAAGACATCTAAAGCAGGTACTGAAGTGCTGATCTACGGCAAAGATAGACCCAACCTCTTTGCACAGGTAGCCTCCGTGCTAGATAGTCGAAATTGCTCGATTCATGATGCAAATATCATGAGCACACAAGATGGCTATGTTTTTGATACTTTTGTTATTCTTGGTCAAAACGGACAACGTATCGATTCTGAAAACCGCATGTCTAGCTTGAAAGAGGCAATTCATAGCCAATTAAACAAACCCGGTGAGCAGCATAAGAACCAAAGGCGCATGTCACGCCGTATGCGTCATCTGAAAGTCCCTACAAAAATGCGCTTTTTCACTAATCAATCGAATATGACTTTACTTGAGCTCGAAGCATTAGATTCACCAGGGTTATTGGCACGCGTTAGCGAACAGTTTGTTAAACTCAAATTTGAGTTACATATGGCAAAAATCAGCACTATAGGCGAAAGAGCTGAGGATCTCTTTATTTTAACAAATTCAGCGCAGTCTGCACTCACACAAGATCAACAAGTGTTACTCAGGACTGAACTAAAGAATGCTCTCGATAAAGAGTCGCCTTCTATGTATTAGGCGACTCAAGTACGCAACTTTAGATCGAATTCAAAATACCAGAGACCCAATTAACAACGTCTTTTTCGGGTTCTAATGTTTCGATAGCATCTACTTCCAACAGTGGAGACACGGCCTTACCTTGCAATTCTTCAAGTAGCTCGAACACCTGTTTACCAGCACCACAGTAGGTATCACCGTAACTACTATCCCCTAACGCAGCAACCGCAAAAGGTTTCTGTTCCATTAAAGGAAATGCATCGCGTAGATCCATGACAAAAAACTCAATATTAGGCGGTAAATCGCCTTGGCCCGTCGTTGACGTTATAAAGAGTGGGAACTCGGCAGATTTAAAATCATCAACCGTTGGATCTTCCATAACATCAGCTTGGTGATTTAAGGTCTCAACATGCTTTTTCACTTCTTCGGCTACATGTTGGGCATTACCATAAACAGATCCCACAAAAATACTTAACTTTGCCATCGCTCGACATTACTCCGTAAATCTCTAAATTGTTCATCGCACCACCCCCACAGCTCTAAAGTCGAAGAAAACCGAGAATCAAGAGGGGCATGAATATCAAGTGCAACAGCACTTTTAGGATGCGTAAGCCTAAGCGAAACTGCGGTTAATGCAAGTCCTTTAAATGCATAAATATCTCTCATAAACTGATTTTGCTTACCGTCACCGTGTGTCGTATCGCCTAAAATTGGATGTCTAATATGAGCCATATGCCTTCTTAGCTGATGTTTACGTCCAGTTTTTGGCATTAATTTAACTAATGAGGTGCGAGCGTTCTTATAGCGACCAACGGCATGAGGCAACTCAAACGTATTTAAAGTCACATAATGAGTAACCGCGGATTGTGCTTCTTTATTCCGTGATGCTTTTTTATCCGCTATTTTATCTAACTTCTCTTTCAGCGGGTAATCAATAACATCCTCATCACTACAATAACCTCTAACCAAGGACAGGTATTGCTTTTGAATATTGTTTTCTGCAAACGCCAGAGACAATTCTCTTGCGACTTCACTCGATAACCCAAAAAGTAAAACACCACTGGTTGGCTTATCTAATCGATGAACGGTATAAACATGCTGTCCTATTTGATCTCTCACCATTTGCATAGCAAATTGTGTTTCGTGCCTATCGATCATACTTCTATGTACTAATAGTCCTGGCGGTTTGTTTACCGCAACAATATGTTCATCTTGATAAAGGATATCTAAACCCAAGTTAAGACCTCTCATGTTCCTTACAAAACCTATGCGGGCATCATTAAACAACCCTATCTCTCGTTGCCGTCCCGATTTGGGGAACGTGCATTTTGATAAAGCTTACGTATAATTCTGTACTTTTCTATCCATCACGCACTCTAGGCGCAAAGAGTAACATGTCCCATATTAGTACATTAAGTGAATTTCTCTTACAGGCGGGTACAGAATATCGCGTCTATGACATTGGTAGAGGCATTCGTTATTTACCCGATCAAGCTTTTCTCGACATAGAACATGGTAAGCAGCCTTACCCCTACCCAAGGCAATCTCATGCTTGGTTAGGTATTGTGTTTTGGAATAAAAACTTGTCCAAAGAACATTACATATGGTTCTTAAAGCTTGCTCTTGACGAAACATCGGCGCTTATGAGCGCAAGTAGAGATCATTTCTTGAGCATTGTTATCGAAGCACTCGAAAAAGGCACAGGAAGCACATCCGACACCTTGTCTAACATTGAAAACCCATACAGCTTTACTCCAAGTCAACAAACGATGGCCGATTTCAATGCGCTGACAAAAAAAGCACTTAAACTTCAACCATCTCAGTATTACCAAGAAACGGTTCAGTTCCTAAGTGCACCATCAGTAATGAATTGGCAACAAATAGCCACGCAAGGCATAGCAGACTTTTGTGCTCGAATTGATGATGAGAGTAATATTGAAATACTTATAAAAGCATATCCGACTATCGCTACGCCAGTACATCAAGCACTATTGTCTTCTCTAGAGAATTACGAGCTCAGCGAGCAACTAGCGCATTCCTTGATCGCTTACGCAAAGGCAAACTCGAACGACACCAATTTAACAGCGTTAACGCTAAGGGCCCTTGCCCAGTCTCAATCCCATGCCTTTGTGCAACATTATGTTATCAGCATCCTAAACAGTGAGTTAGCGAAAGACATCAATGTCTTATCAGTTGTCGTAGCAAGGCATTGGCAGTTGTTGATTGACGAGCATGTGTTAACAAAATTACTTGAACAAGCAGTATCCATTAATATCGATGTATGCGTAGGTTTATATAAAGACCTTGTGATGATTCCGCTTATGCGACAACACATGCTTAATATGCTAATTAAGGAAGCAGAACGCCCTATGTTAGCTGCTTGTCTAGCGCAGCTAAAGAAGGAGCTTATAAAGTGACCTTGGGGGATATCGTTGTTTTACTCATCGTTCTTGTCATTGCTTTTCAATTTTGGCGAGTACGGGAGATTGCAGAAGCAGCTAAAAGCTACGTTAATCAATATTGTGACGAGCACGATTTACAATTCATTGCAGTTGCAAGACATAAAACAAGATTAACAACTGTCAAAGGAAAGTTAGATTGGCGTTGCGTATTTCGTTTCGAGTTCTCATCGAATGGTGAGGACGCTTACACAGGCACGTTAACTATGGATGGATTAAATATCACTAAAACTGATGTCCCTGCCTACCGTATCAATTAAACGGTAGATACACTAAAGGCGCAATAAATGCGCCTTTAGACTATATAATAAGCAATTCCTTTTATGCCATCCCTATATCTTATACTTCCTGTACAAGCCACTTTTACTAAAAAGTGTATCCAATCCTTTATCCCTTATATTGCCTCCATTACGACAATATTTAACTCCTTAAAAAACTATCCTTAACCTTTCCTAACTTAAACATCCCGTCAAAGTCGCTCTCCTTGAGCTCTTATCCCTTCCTTAATCCCTACAACCGTTTCCTTCTCAACGATATTCTTCATCCTGAAGTTGTCCTAAATCCTTCAATCCTCTCTTCTCATCTATCCTAGATGAGGCGCTTTACCCTTAGCGTATCCTGCTTAAATCCTTATACTACTTCCTTTCTGTAGTACCTAGTCCATTAGGTGTCCGTTATATATTTAACGTGCGATCCTTCATGCTTTTGGTTAGTCGTCCTGACTCGTTAATTCCTTGTGACAGGTATAAATATACGCGAGCGCTTC
This sequence comes from uncultured Pseudoalteromonadaceae bacterium, assembly GCA_964625615.1. Lineage (GTDB taxonomy): Bacteria > Pseudomonadota > Gammaproteobacteria > Enterobacterales > Alteromonadaceae > M269. Next base: position 5,537 of record CAZVDU010000014.1, read on the forward strand.
GAAATATCTGTTCAAAAAACAACCGGACAGATCAGTGAAATATCGGTCGAGTGATAATTATGTGACAAATTCTTTATAAAACAATGCACTGAGAATATTTGTAAGAAGACAAGGTAGGAAAGCAGCAAGTAAAACTTACATCAATGTAAGAGATCTCTTACATTGATAGTAGTAGATTGCTTACTTCGTTAGGATAGTGGCCTAGGTCTAAACATTAGGTGGCCTGTAATCCGGCCGACTTCTAGAGGTTTCACCATATTATATTCGCCATCGTCAAAGAAACTAAGGCATTTAGGTAAGGTGACAAAAACTCCCACACCCTCACTTTTGTTATCTTCGAGCAATAAACTATCAATCGCACTCATGAGCATATGGCCTAATCCCCGGTGCTGATGATCGGGGTGAACACCAATAAATGACAACATATGGTAATCATTAGCAGGAACATGCTCTTTAACCATCGTTTCTTTATCAACCAACTGTTTAGTACTAAAGAACCCTGCCGTTAATAGCATTTTCAACCGCCAATGCCAAAAGCGATTAGGACCAATACCCCGCTCAGGATCAATAAGGCAAGCAACAGCTAACAGCCTACCGTTATCGAATAACCCAACCATAGGCTGCTTAGCTACCCAAAAAGCATTAAGCTCTTCTCTAATAGCGGCTCTCAACCTATCTTCATAGCCTTCTTTCTCGCCTTGAAAGATATCTAGAAAAAGAGGGTCGTCATGATAAGCTTGATACAGAATGGATGCTGCGACTTTTAAATCCTCAGCAACTAAATATACGGCTTTAATATTTTCAGAAATATCTTCAACAGCTGCTTGCATACGTTTTTTTGATTTCAGTGATTAACTATTGGGCAGTACTCTACCTGACAGCAGGACAATTGTTAATAGTTTGTTATCAACCTATAAGCTAACCCTGAGTTTTGTTTGCAGAAATTTGAAGTAAGAGGTAGAGAGCTCGATCACATTGCTGCGATAAGGCACCATTATCAACAACAGATGCTATTCAATACAATTGAAGATAATGGCGTTAGTTGAAGCGATTACAAAGGTTCTATTATCTAAGCTTATGGTAAGCCGTTTCACCCCAGCCAGCTAATCTGCCGTTTTTAATAACCAAGGGGGTACATTCATCCTTAGTAGTAACACCATCACCAGAACGACGATTAGTGCGGTAGAACAACACTTGATAGTTGTCATCACCTTTATTGTATAGTTCGTTAAAGTCTGGCGTTCCCATATAGCTTGTGATTTCGGCAACTCCCATGTCTACCTCTAACCTAGAAAGCTTTTTGCGATTTTCATACTCACGGTTTTCCCAATCATCCCTGTCACCATCATAGCCGTCGCCATCAACAGAAATAACGCAACCTGTCATTGAAACTCCTAAAGACAGTATGATTGCTAGCGCTAATGATTTATTCTTCATCTTATTTCCTCAATAATGCATTTACCCGAATGGGTGATTAAAATCACAAATCTTGCGATTTAAAGCACAAAGAGTGCCATAAAAACAACCTATTGATTTGTATACACTTTACTAAGATCAGTTCCTTATAATTAGCTTAAGTCATTACCAAAACAACGAAAATTTAGTTAAATTTACCAGAGCATATCTATATATGTAGCTCTAAAACTGGAAAAAGAATGCCAAGCAACAAACAATACATTGAAAATATTTGTTATGAGATTCGACAAAAAGGAGGCACACCAACTGTCGGATTGATAAGAAGCCGTTCAACTCGACAACTTCCAATAAAGGACGTCATTGAAGCCCTTAAACATTGGAAAAATAATCCTACTAAATCACTAATTTCCCAGCTAGATGAATTCTCTGAAGAAACGAATAAAGAGAATACGTTGCAGGATCGTGTCACAGAACTAGAAAAACAAGTGAGAGAGTTAAAGCAGCAACTTCTGGCTCTAAAATCACCAGATACACTTCATACCAATTCAACTAAGTAGTTTTTCATTCACCAGATTGAGCTTGCATAGCAACGGGAGTTAAGCTGGATAAAAAAGTGTGTAAGTTTGGCGCAATCACTTCTTGAGGTTCACACCCTACTTGTTCGAGTACAACTTCTCCCGAGCTGTTTAATATAGATAACGTGAAATCTTCTTCATTGGTAAGCGCAAAAAAAAGCGTTTCTCTTTGCTTCAACCGGCGCTTCATTAGGACATGAGCAATTAGATTGCTTTGGAGTCGCTTTCCATCCTCTTCGTTCCATATTTGAAGAAGTTGTAACTCTCCCCTAGATGATCGTCCGTTTAAATTGTCACTCCAGTAACGAGAAAACAATGATTTAAACTGGTCGTCAATTTCAATACCCAGTGATTTCTCAACATCCGAAAACGACAATGATGGTTGCTGACGCACAGGCTCCCATTCCACTAACGTTTGCCCAGATACCTGTGAAGGTTTACCAATACAACATGTTGATGGCCACTCGTCAGAATACTCAGTTTGAAGCAAAATGCCATTCTCTGCATGAGCATTTTTATAAGCTGCTATAAAGTCATCAATGGCTATTTCGGTTGGCGACATATTAATGTACGACATTATCTTCAAAGAATTTGTAGTATAATAGCGTGGACGTTTTTTATTTAATAGCATTTATGACACCAAACTTTTTATCTGATATTCCATTAGGAAAACCAACTGACTACATCGCTCAATACGAACCAACCTTATTAAAGCCAGTTCCTAGAAGTATAAGCAGAGAACAAATTAAGCTTGCGGAAGACAATCTGCCATTCAATGGAACTGACTTTTGGACGGCTTACGAATTATCTTGGCTAAATAAAAAAGGAAAGCCAAACGTTGCGATCATAACTTGTGAAGTACCCTACGACTCACCAAACCTGATTGAATCGAAGTCGTTTAAACTCTATTTAAACAGTTTTAACCAAACCCAATTATCGAACAAGGATGAAGTAGGGTCGTTGTTGGTGAAGGATTTATCAGCCTGTGCTGGTGCTCCAGTTCGCGTGTCGTTACATAATCTTAATGATGTGTTGTTCGCTACCGACCAGTTGCCAGGGGATAATATTGACGATTTAGATATAGAGGTTAGCGGCTACGATATCAATGCAACATTATTAGAAACGGGTTCAGACGATGTCGCTGAAACGCTCAATAGCCATTTATTGAAGTCAAACTGCCTCATTACCAATCAACCCGATTGGGCGAGCCTCGCCATCCGCTATGAAGGAAAAAAAATCAACCAAGAAGGCCTTTTGAAGTATATTGTGTCGTTTAGGCAACATAATGAATTTCATGAGCAGTGTGTCGAGAGAATATTCTCTGACATAATGAGGCATTGTAAGCCGGAGAAACTCAGTGTGTATGCACGATATACAAGAAGGGGTGGACTAGACATTAACCCTTTCAGGAGCAACTATGAAACTTTTTGGGGCAACATCCGTTTAAGTCGACAATAGAGCATCACATCAGGCTAATTCGATAACATGCTGAAAAGTCATAAAACAAAGATAGTCAGATAGACAATAGGCTTTTATACTCATTATAACAATTGCTGTTAGTTGCAAGAAAATAAGATCACTTGCTGCTAAACAACTCAATCATTTGAGGATAACTAACATACCATGAACAGGATGGCCAAACCTTCCAAAAGTAGTGACGCTGAAGCCACGAAAAAGCAGCAACAGAAGCTTGTTAGAAGCTTGAAGCATCAGATTGATATGCTGTCGCAATTTATCGTCCGTACAACTAGCTTTTATGAAGGCATAAATACAACACTTGATCCAGAACTCAAAGTGTTGCGGGGTCACCTAGGAGGTAAGGCAAACTTCGCGCTTGCAGAGAATAGTATCAGCAAACTCACTGGTTTGATGATGCAGCATTCTGATCTCATCAAAACCGAAACTCAAAAAGCAATGACAATGTTAGAGTCCTCGGTCAAAAAGCTTCAGGCAAAGTCCAATATTACGCCAGACGTAAAAAAAGACATCTTACAACTTTTGCCAAACTTGCAATCTAAAACAGACTCTATTTTTGCTTCTCTCCCTTATTTTGAAAAAGCAATGAACCTTTATATAAAGGCCCTCGAAAATGGGACAGAAGTAGAGTCTAGTTCGGTAAATACTAAAAAAGCTGCAAAAAAGAACCTAGTAGAAGAAGCTACAACGGCTTTACATGATCAAATCACTTTTGAACTCAGAGAGCTTATTAATCAGATTGGCCATAAGAGAAAAGGTGATGTCGCATTAAAAGAAGTCAGTAAGAAGTTATTAACCGGTATCAGCCATCAAGAATTACTTGAATGTTGTCTGGTGATTATTAAAGCCATACTTAAAGATGTTGTCGAAGAACGTAAACACGCAGAAAGCTTCGTCGGCGAACTTCATAAATCACTGATTGAAGCCAATAAATCAGTTGATGAATCCATTGTTCGTTCTGAGCAACAGTTTGAAGAGAAAATGGCGTCAAACCTCAAGCTTCGTGAACACATGAATGACATTGAGCTAGCAGTAGAAAAAGCATCAGATCTGACGTGGTTAAAAGATGAAGCTAATGAATATTTAAAGCGCATGGCTCAATCTGTTGATGATCGAGAAAGTATCGACAAACAAGAACAAAAATTGCTTATGACGCTTCTTTCGGAAATGCAGTCACAGCTAACTCAACTAGAAAACGAAGCTGCTAGCTACAAAAACCGTTTGCTTGAACAAAAACACCGTAATCAGCACGATCCACTCACACAAGTCCCCAACAGGATTGCATACAACGAGAAAATTGAAAAAGAGTTTGCTCGTTGGAAACGAGATAAAAAGCCACTATCAATGGCTGTTATTGATGCCGATCACTTCAAAAAGATAAATGACAATTACGGACACGCTGCTGGCGACAAAACGCTACAAGTTATTGCACAACATATCCAAAAAAGCCTTCGTGCGACAGACTTTATGGCTCGCTGGGGAGGCGAAGAGTTTGTCGTAGTATTACCGAACTCAAACGCTGATGACCTCATCCAGCCTCTGGAAAAAATCCGCAGTAAAATTGAAAAACTCCCTTTTCGATTTAAGAATAAAAACGTCACAATTACAGTGTCAATTGGTGCGACTTCATTTAGTGAAGACGACACCATAGAAAGTGCTTTTGAAAGGGCTGACTCTGCATTATATGAAGCCAAACACATGGGTCGTAATAGCTGTGTCATTTTTTAGGAAACTACATGCAAAGAATTGAAGTCAATCCAACAGGCTCAATGAGCCAGTTATCTCAATTAGAAGTAAACAAACTCCAAAGTAAAACGAATAAAGAGCTATATAGGTTATTTAGAAATTGCTCCCTCGCAGTACTCAACAGTGGTGCCGAAGAAGACAATTTTGAAAATATATTCGCTCCCTATAAAGATTTCGAAATAAACTTGCTACGCCGAGAACGCGGCGTAAAAATTGAGCTACTCAATCCACCTAAGCGCACGTTCGTCGACGGTAAACTCATACGCGGTGTGCAGGAGTTGCTCTTTTCTGTCCTGAGAGATTTACTCCATATTGGAGCACGATACGAAGACATTGAACCACAAGGTGATGACGATTCACATTATCTGACACATGTTGTTTTTGATATGTTAAGGCACGCAGATGCACTAGACGTGCATGGAGATGCTAATCTTGTTGTTTGTTGGGGGGGGCATTCTATAGGCCATGAAGAGTACCAATATACCAAAGAAGTGGGATATCAACTCGGCCTCAGGGAAATGAATATATGCACAGGTTGTGGGCCGGGTGCGATGAAGGGGCCAATGAAAGGCGCTACAATCGGCCACGCAAAACAGCGTTACAAGAAAGGACGATACCTGGGTATCACAGAACCCAGTATCATAGCTGCTGAGCCACCTAACCCAATCGTCAACGAACTGATCATCATGCCTGACATCGAAAAACGACTAGAGGCTTTTGTTCGTTCATCACATGCTATTGTCATTTTCCCAGGAGGGGCAGGTACGGCTGAAGAGCTGCTCTATTTATTGGGCGTTATGCTGCACCCTGACAACCAAGATCAAGTTCTTCCGATTATATTGACTGGCCCAAAACAGGCAGAAGCTTATTTCGAATCAATTGATCACTTTGTTGGTAAAACGTTAGGCAAAGAAGCACAATCTCTTTATGAAATTGTTGTGGACAATCCGACTCGAGTCGCACAAGTTATTAAAGAGAAACAATCTGCTGTGTATGATTACCGGAAAGCAACAGGGGATTCTTACCACTTCAATTGGTCACTTAAGATTGATCATGACTTCCAGAAGCCTTTTATACCAACGCATGCAGCAATGAGTCACTTAGACTTGCATTTAGAGCAACCTATCGCATCGTTAGCCGCTAATTTACGCAGAGCATTCTCAGGTATTGTCGCAGGCAATGTTAAAGCAGAAGGTGTAGAGTTGATAAAACAAAATGGCCCTTTCGAGCTTAATGGCGACTCCAATCTAATGGCGTTAATGGACGAGTTATTGGAATCTTTTGTGAAGCAAGGAAGAATGAAATTACCGGGTTCCAAGTATAACCCCTGTTATCGTGTAATTAGGTAATTGAGTCCAACTAATGCAATAGCTATAATCGTCAAGTTTGCATAAATTTAAGTTAACTGACTGATATTTGCACATGGTTTCAGTAAACTAATAGTGAGAGTTTAAAGAAAGGTTTTGAGCGTGATCAAGAAAGTAGCAGCAGGTATTGCACTCTATGTCGTCTTCGCAGCGGCTGTGATTAAGTTCTATCCTGATGAACATGAAGATATGGATTGGGAAGACCGGCAAGAATACAACAGTGTGCAAGTCAAAAAGCTTGAATTAGGTATTGAGCATCAAGCTATTATCGAATTAATGGGTTCACCAGATATTAGCGAAGCAAAATTGAGTCAACAAGATAAATACCAAGTGATGTATTACCGCACACAGCATGTTAGATCCGATGGCATAACGACAAAGAGTGAATGTACGCCACTTCTTTTAAAGAATAACCAACTCATAGCATGGGGAGATGATGCTATTGAGATGTACGAGAAGTCGTAAACGTTGCAAACGCAAACATCGTTTTCTGTTCAACTCAATCAGCTCTATGAAAAACTGACAACTTGCATACAAAGCTTTCATCAGTCACAGCTTACGATCAAGCATCTAAAATATGTCGACGAAATCGCTCGAGAGTCTTTACCCTTAGTCAGATCAAATCCCGATGCTTTTTTTGCTCAACTTCAACTACCTAAAAAGCATTTAACATACAGAGCAAACCTCACCTTCAATTGCCTTTGTTTAGTAATGCTATTAAGTAAGCTTCACCGATGGAATGAATCAAGCTTACATCAACTTATCTGTGCAGCAATTACTTCCTTTGTTCATCAACAAGTACTGCTTGAAAAAAGCTACCTTACAAAGGAAGTTCCTTCCTTTTCTCGCCTTAATCAAGGTAGCGCTAGGCTGATTAAACTGACCGAATTAGCCAAACAACATATCTGGCATAACGGCTCAAAGAATGAACAAGCTGTACATGGTCTAAACGGCATTAAACTAATAAAAACACTCGATAAAATACCCTTTGAACGACAAATATTATTTATCAGTCGGTGGCTGAGCATTCAAATTACACCCAGTAAGCGACTCCCTCATCGACCATTGAGTCAGATTATTCAGAGTTTGGCGACGATAATACCGACCAACTGCTATGGACTCATTTCACCTTTCATGCAGTACCCTTCTCTTTGCCCACCAGGCTCGATCATTAAAACGAATAAAGGGATGCTTTACTGGGTCTTATCGATATCCAAGGACAGCTTGACGGTTAGAGCTTATGATAGGGCAACAGGACAATGTGCTACTGATATTGAACAATTGCTCCCTCATACCGTCATCAAAGCGTACCCGTCTAAAGTTATCCACGATATGGACATCATTGACTCTTTATGGAATGAGGATTGGGAGGAAGCTTATAGTGACTCATCATTAGTGAATCAATTGATGCCAGTTAACTACAGAGTAGACAAGCCACCCGCCTTGTTACTTGCCATTCAAGATCAACTTAATAAGGCTGAGGTCGACATTGATCGCGTTTGTGGATTCATTGCAAAAGAACCTGCTTTTTGTCAATACTTGCAACTGACTGCGAGCAAGAACTCAAGACAACAATTGCCTGTTGATAATGTTAAACATGCAATCATGATCCACGGTTTAGGAAGAGCTCAGAGTATTCTCACTCAACAAGCGTTAACATTGAGGTTAACTCAAAACACCTTCCCACTTTTACCTATTATCAGCCAGTTTACAGCGTTAGCGAGGGCTTTTTCAGAGCATATCGCAGACAATGTACCGCTTTTCTTGCCCGAGGAAGCAAGTACATTCATAAGTTTTGTTTGTGCTAGTTTGTATACAGATGTGCGCTTTAAAAGAATGGTTTTTGAGCAGAAAACACCGAATAAAACACTAAGGGCATTAGTGACACCAAGTCAAAACCCTTCATTTCTTGAACATGCGAAAAAGCTCTCACACACATGGCAACAAGACAAAATGTCGTTAAAAACGATAAACCATCTGCAAAACACATCGACAAAGAGCAAAGCACCTAAGCAAGTAAAAACCTTAGCGGCTATCACACAGCTCAGTCTTGCAATGACTAGGCTTCATCTCTTATCCCGCACCGAGGATGATATAAACATTTCTAACCAAGCAAAAACATCTCTAGGGTTAGATAATACTGCCTTTAATAGAATACAAGCGTTAGCAACAAGTACACTTTATTCTCCATTGTATTAAACCTGCTAAATTAACATTCAGCTTGCTTAACTTGCTGCCAAGCATTTTCCATTTGCTCCAGATCACAATTTTCAACAGAACCAAAATCTAAGTTCAATTGCTCCTCTACCTGGCGAAATCGTTGTTCAAACTTTTGATTTGCCTTTCTCAAAGCAGTTTCTGGATCAACCTTAGCATGCCTCGCTAGATTAACCACGGCAAAGAGTAAGTCACCGACTTCCTCTTCAATTAATGCCTGATTAGTAGGTTTAGCATTTAGCTCCACAAGTACTTCATCAATTTCTTCATGGATTTTATCAATGACAGGGGGAAAATCAGGCCAATCAAAACCAACGCTAGCACAACGTTTTTGTAATTTAAGCGCTTTAGTTAATGGAGCAAGACCATTAGTTACACCAGCAAACACGCTGCTATCTATTGACTCTGTTTCTTGCTGTCTTTCAAGTTTTTTGATCTCTTCCCACTGCGCATTCAAGCTCGACTGATCAATAACACCATTGTGGTTATTGCGGTCAAACACATGAGGGTGTCTTCGAATAAGCTTTTGTGTTGCCGAACGTGCTATACCCTCAAGATCAAAAGCTGTCTGTTCTTTTGCCAAGCGCGCATAAAAAACAATCTGGAAAAGCAAATCACCTAATTCACTTTTAATATCATCCATAGTGCCGTTTTCTATGGCATCAGCGACTTCATACGCTTCTTCAAGTGTGTAAGGTACAATAGACCTAAAGTCTTGTTCCAGATCCCAAGGACAGCCCTTTTCTGGATCTCTTAATTGATCCATAACCCATAGCAGTTTGTCCAGCTGTGGATATACAGCTTCTTTCGTTTCTTGCATACATTAACTCGTGGTAGAGGGATTATTATTGCAGAATTCGCGTTACTTGCTCGACACCTTTAAGGTTCGACAGTCGATTCATCGTCTTAGATAAAGCAGCGATGTTCTGCACTTCCAGCGTGACCACGACCCTTGCTTCATTATATTTAGTATCGCTGGAACTATTCACACCCAATAGCGTGACTTTCTCATTTGCCAACACAGTCGTAATGTCTCTCAACATCCCATCTCTGTCTACACACCTCAGATCAATTTGCGTTGTAAAACTACCACCAACATCATTAGACCAATTAACATCAATCGCTCGTTCAGGTGTCTGTCCAAGTAGCTGCTCAAGCTTGTCACAATCTTGCCTATGCACGCTAACGCCTCGGCCAATGGTAATATAACCTTGAACCTCATCACCCGGTAAAGGGCGACAGCACTTGGCAAGTTGAGTGAGTAGATTCCCTACCCCTTCAATTTCAATACTATCTTGCTTGGTTGGTGAAGGACGTTTGGGTTGCTTTAATCTGGGGTCAACATCGAGTTCAGGTGCTGCCAATTGCAATAGGTAGTTAACGACTTGCCTGTAACTTACATCACCAGCTCCAACAGCAACATATAGTTCGTCAATCGATTTATAATTGAACTTTTCCCACGCTTTATTGGCATCTTTGGCATTTAAATGTGCTTTTGGTAATTCTGTATCCAGTATCTCTCGACCTGCGAGAAGGTTCTTCTCACGATCGAGTTTCTTGAACCATGTCTGTATTTTCGCCCGAGCACGTGAGGAATGTACATACCCCAAAGATGGATTCATCCAATCGCGACTGGGATTAGGTTCCTTGGTTGTAAGCACTTCGACCTGGTCGCCCGTTTGCAATTGATAAGTAAAAGGCACAATTCGCCCAGATACTTTAGCGCCGTTACAGCGATGCCCTACATTGCTATGAATATAGTAGGCAAAATCTAAAGGTGTTGAGCCAAACGGTAAATCGATTACATCTCCTTTAGGAGTGAACACATAGACACGGTCTTCAAATACCTGACTTCTAAGCTCTTCAATTATATCGCCACTTTCTGAAACATCCTCTTGCCATAACAAGATTTTACGCAACCAATTAATCTTTTCGTCATAGCTGTCTTGATTCGTGGTATTGCCTTCTTTATATTTCCAATGCGCTGCAACACCTAGCTCGGCATCTTGATCCATTTCCTCTGTGCGAATTTGAATTTCTACTGTTAACCCTTGAGGTCCGTTTACAACAGTATGAATAGACTGATAACCATTGGTCTTAGGCGTAGCAATATAATCATCAAACTCTTTAGGGACATGCTTCCAGGTAGAGTGCACCATTCCCAACGCACTATAACAATCTTGCATCCTCTCAGCGATAACACGCACCGCCCTAATATCAAACAACTGAGAAAACTGCAGTTGTTTTCGCTGCATTTTTTTCCAAATGCTATAGATATGCTTTGGACGACCAAACACCTTAGCTTTGATATTATGCTTCGACAAAAGGTCCTGGAGTTCTTCAACAAAGTCATGAATATAGTTTTCACGTACAGTGCGCTTCCCATCCAGTAACTTGGCGATTTTTTTGTAGGTCTCAGGATGAAGATAACGAAAGGAAATATCTTCAAGCTCCCATTTAAGTTGACCAATACCTAGTCGATTAGCAAGAGGGGCATATATCTCAGCACACTCTTTAGCTACGATAACTCGTGTTTCTTCATCTGCATCTTTAACTGAATGTAACTCGCAAATACGCTCAGCAAGTTTAATCACTACGGCACGCACATCTTCAACCATAGACAGTAACATGCGCCTTATATTATCAGTTTGCACTTCAGACGAAGCTTTCCTGTAATGGCCACTAAAATGTAATGTTCGAATGGCGTCCATACTGCGCACACCGCAAACGAGTTTCTGAATGTCCGGCGAAAAGCTTTCTGCGATAGCTTTATCGCCTAAAGCATGTTGTTGGCAATATGGATAAACTAACGCAGCTAATAAGGTAGTGTCATCCATGCGCAGTTGATGCAGGATCTCAACCATTTCTTGCCCAATGAGCAGGACTTCTGGGCTTTCATAAATTGTCGCTAACTTGCTTTTCGTTTCAGCAGATAGCTCTAGCGTTGCAAGCCAGTCACCAAAGCCAGGACGTATTTCTTGATGAACCTTACGTGTTGAAACCATGCTTACTTAATCTTCATCGATCAATAACGAGTGCTTTGGCAAGAAAAGAGCCATTAACTCAACATGCGATGTTTGAGGAAACATGTCTAAAACGCTCATTTTTACTATTTCAAAACCTTTTGATTTCATAATTTTTGCATCCCTTGCAAACGTACCCGCGTGACAGGAAACATATAATACCTTATGCCACTGCGAAGGCTCTAACTGCTCGGCAACTTCCTTTGCACCTGCTCGAGACGGGTCTAGCAGCATCAGATTGCACTGACGCATCTGTTCATCTCGCAATGAGTTTGGCTGATTAATGTCGAGACAATTAAACTCAGCGTTATCAATATCGTTCAAACGCGCATTTTCATAGGCTCTGTTCACCATTGTAACCACCCCCTCAAACCCGACTACAGTGTTGCAGTGAGCAGCTAAGGCTAGGCTAAAATTGCCAATACCGCAGAACAAATCAGCGATTTTATCTTCTGGCTTTAATGATAACCAATCAATAGCCTGAGCGACCATTTTTTGGTTAACCTTATCATTGACCTGTACAAAGTCGTTTGGTTCACAATGAAGCTTAATTTTATCTGTTGGTACAATATAGATGGGCTGATCAGTTTTTGATAATGTCTCGAAGTGGTTTTTCTCGACTTCTATCATCAATTTAATACCTAGTCTGTCTGAAAACCCAGTCAATATTTGACGATCAGACTCAACCACTTCCGTTGTAAAGCGCAGCGTTACCTGTATTCCAGCTTCACCTTTAAGAAGGCTAATATGTCCAAGGTATTTAGTTCCTATAAGTTTTCTTATAACACCTTTTAAATCAGGCAACAGGGCGTTCAATGCATTATCGAGTATAGGGCAAGCATCAATATCCAAAACTGCATTGGTTTTCTCTGCTCTAAAACCAACTTTAATGTTGTTTTTATTCTGAGCATCAATGGCTAAACGAGCTTTACGCCTATATTGCCAAGCTTGACTTTGTAGCGGGTTTCGCCATGGCAACTCAGGCACTCCTAACTGTTTTTGGATTAGCGCATCTAAAGCTTGCTGCTTTTTCTCCAGCATAAAATCAGACTCGGCGTATTGCGTTTGACATCCCCCACACTGCTCAAAATATTGGCACTTAGGTTCAACCCTATCAACACTCTTTTCGATCACCTTAACAAGCTCTCCTTGCCAAAATCGTTTACCGAAAGCCTGAACCCTAACATTACATTTTTCACCAGGTAGCGTATTAGGAACAAAAACAACCGGCGTATGCTGACGACAAACACCCCTTCCTTCGTGATCTAGTCGATCGATAGTCAGTTCTATGTTTTTCGCTTTTCTATCTTTTTTAGATGCTTTAAAAATACTAACCATAATCGCTAAGACTCTAAAACAACAGTTGCAACCGCATAATGCACCTCATCTGCAATAGTTAAAAAGCAGTTATTGACCTTCATGCCCTGACAAGTTTCAGCTAAAAAACCCGAATACTCGAGATAAGGTCGGCCGCTATCCAAATTGAGCACTGTCATCTGTTGCCACCCAACACCATTACCGATCCCGGTACCAACAGCTTTTACCATCGCTTCTTTTGCTGCAAAGCGCTTAGCCAAATATCTGGCTGGGAATTTACATTCTTCAAATAATGCCAACTCAACAGGTGTCAGCACGCGCTCTGCCAAGCGACGAGATCTCACTAATTGTTTTTCTATGCGGGATATCTCAACAATGTCAGTACCAATGCCAACAATAGCCATTTACATATTCCTACTTGACCAATGACTCACAATCTATAAACGCGCTTCGAGAATAATACGTTTCATATCAGCAACAGCCTTATGTAAGCCGTCAAAAGCCGCTCGCGCAATAATGGCATGCCCAATATTAAGTTCATACAATTGTGGGATAGCTGCAACTGGCTTGACGTTGTGGTAGTGCAAGCCATGTCCAGCATTTACTTTTATTCCTAGGCTATCTGCATATTCAATACCTTGCACTAACTTCGCTAGTTCTGCCTGCTGATCATTATAATCAGGTGTATCAGCGTATTTACCGGTATGTATTTCGATAAAAGGCGCTTCGCATTCTTGAGCCGCTTCAATTTGAGCTTTATCTGCGTCAATAAATAGTGAAACTTGTATGCCTGAGCTACTCAGCCTTTGGCATGCTTGCTTCACATTATCTAAGTTTCCAGAAACATCTAACCCACCCTCGGTGGTGAGTTCTTCTCTTTTTTCAGGTACTAAACAACAAAAGGCTGGCTTTATTTTCTCAGCTATCGTTAACATTTCTTCAGTGACAGCCATTTCTAGGTTCATACGCGTATTCAGTGTTTGACTGAGAATTTCAACATCACGATCAATGATATGTCGCCTATCTTCTCGCAAGTGTACTGTAATACCATCAGCGCCAGCCCGCTCTGCAACATCGGCAGCATGCACAGGATCAGGGTAATGCGTCCCTCGTGCATTTCGAATGGTTGCGATATGGTCAATATTGACGCCAAGTAAAATATCTTTCATTAAGGTTGCTCCATTCTTATAACAGAAGAGAATAGCTCTCTGCTTTTTAACGGCTTACTCCCCAACAATGGGTGTAAAGCTATTCGAGTTATTTTTTTAGCAGCCATCAATGACTTTGGCTGCCAATCTAAGTTAGCGATGGCAATCAAATCATCACCACTGAAACAATTGGTATGTTGATGATTAGCATCTAGCAATTGCCAGCCATGTTCTGGCATGTAAGCATAGTAATTTGACCCTACAATGGCCCGTTCTAGCTGCCAATCGGCCGAAAAATCGATACCATAACCTAAAGCATTTAATAAACCGAACTCAAACTCTCGAAGCAAAGGTTCAATCTCATGTTTGGCGAGATCATTCAAAGTTCTACAATAGAGTTCGTATATTTCTGGATACGGAAATTCTTTGGATAACAACCTATTCAGTAACTCATTAAGGTACATTGCAGAAAAAAGCGCATCACCAGATAACATGTAAGCCTTACTATATGTTTCAACATGCCCTAGGTTTTTTAATTCACCTCGACCAGAAAGCATGAACTGTAATGGTTGAAATATTTGCAACATACTTTTTTTCGCACTTTTTTTTCCTCGTATTCCTTTAGCCACAACGCTCACTTTACCAAGTTGTTCAGTAAACAAGTCGATTAACGCACTAGTCTCTCGATATGGGCGACTGTGCAGAACAAAACCATTAATCATATTTTCCATTGGCAGTGAGTTAAGCCACTTTGATACGCACGACTTTCATCACTTCGAACTCCATCCCTACAACAAGCTCCGTATCAGGATAATAGGTTAGGTTAACTCTAGAACCTTTGAGGCTTTTATATTGCTTTTTACGTTTAAATTTAAAGGGTACATCATAACCTTCCAACATCACGGTATGTTGAATCCAATCTCCATCAGCTCTCTGTACGTGCGAGGACACTTTCTGATCTTCTGAGTGCGTTAGGTCTGGATGTTTCGAGAGTAGCTTATCGACTGTTTTTTTCATGGCAACACCACCTGACTGGTTAACGCACAAACATGCTATCTAGTTTACCTGATATGTGCGACACTCTGAACGTAATCACTGAAAATAATGCTATCTATATATTTAGAACATGCAGCTCTTTGCATTGAAATAACCTGTAGCCCGGTATCAAAAAAGCATCACAATTCCATAAATACCATTCACAAGTGCCTCAGTATTGATTATCTTGGTGGCGACTTAACGTCAATGAATAGGAAATATTGATGAAAATTTGGATTTTAATACTATTTTTACTCACTATATTTGGGTGCACTAAAGAAGCGCAAAAAACAGAACTAATGCTGCATTTTGAGAAAGCGTTAGAAGACACTCAATCACTGGTAGACAAAGCTAATGGTATACTCGATGACAAGGTCGCAGAAGCTCCAATAGAAAACTTAAATTACCTTGTCTATGCCAAAGATATCGCAGACCAAGCCGAGAACATTTTTAAAAAAGCAAAAATTTTTAAGGTAGAACAGCCCGAACTAGATGAGTTGTTTTCAAGATTGCATAAATACGATGAAACATTAGCACCAGAAGCTATCTCACTTATGAAAGAAATGGCTCAAAAGACGATTGATTTACGAAAGCGAATCAACGAAATAAAATCTCAACCTTACTCATCAGGTAAAGCAACGAATACTGACAAAATGGTTAATTTCCTTGGCAATGAATACAACAAGGAAATAAGAGATTGTTGCTTAGATGATCTCCATCGCATTAATACAATGCTGAGGTCTTCACCTGACAATAAATATAACCCTATTAATAAAGCAATTAATAATGCTATAGATGATTTGACTCTAGTTTTAAAAGAAGAATCAGGTGGTCAGCAATATCTGCGAGAATTAGAGCAATTAACAAAAACCCTTGAATTGTAAAATTACATTTAACCTATTATGTCAGCTCTATTAAATCACTACTTACCTTAAATACTTAATTAAACATAACTCAAAATAACGTTACTTAAAAAAGCAACATTGGGAAATCAAGAGCCAGTTGTAAAACCTTGTATCATTTTTCATATCAAAGAATACAGCACATAAATTAGATTCATGGTTTTTTTTTGATATACTTTTTTAATGATGTTTATTTTGGCTGTACTTTGAAGTCCACGTTAAACAAATTATCTGCGGTTACTTCCAATGCCTCGGAAGAATTAGGTCGCTTCACATTAGATATTGCGCAAGTTAAATCTGAAGATGCTATCTATGCCATGCTAGCAGAGCGGTTGCCTCTAATAATATCGGCCGATCGCTGTAGTGTTGGTCTATTAAACGACACTAAAGGTGATATCGAAGTTTACGCACTTAGCGGCAACGGAGATGTATTGTCTGTCGGCACGAATATCCCTTTGCACAATTCATTTATTGGTAAAGCTATAATTGACCAAAAGGCATACAGCCACTGTCATACAGAAAGCGCTCAACAAATAGATGCTAAGTTACTAAGCCAACAAGGCATTAAAAGCTTGGCGAATGCACCCATTCATTTTAGCGATAAAGTGATTGGTGCTATTAATGTAGGTAGTTATCAGGAGAGCATATACGGCAAAAGTGCAATAGACCTTCTGAACCTCGTGACATCAATAGTCTCAACTAATTTGGAGAGGCAAAGACTTTTAACGCAAGCCCAATCCAATATCCAGAGTTATAAAAGCTATACCTATCAGTTGGAGCAACTGGCAAAGGTTTCTGAAAAACTATCATCGGCGAGTAGTGAGGAAGACGTTTTCTATATGATTACAGACTCTGCTAAGCAGATAACTGGTGCTGATAGAATCAGTTTTACAATACCTATTCCTGGAAAGAATGAGTTCTCTATTAAGCGAGTGCTTTCTTCAAACGAGAACTTCGTTTCGCATGCCAACTTCTTGATGACAGGTACATCAATTGAGAAGGTGCTACGTTCAGGAGAAGGCGACTTTTTTCCGAACCTCAATGAAAACGAATATACAGACCATAGACTACTTTCAAGTATGGGGTTGAAGTCGGCTTGGGGAGTCCCAGTCAAAGTTAAAGGTAAAATTATAGGCACTCTCAATGCTGCAAGCGCTACTCATATAACTGAAGGTTCTCAGCAGTTAAGACTGATGCAAATGCTAAGTGACATTATGAGTGCCACACTATCTAGAGTGGAGCTGCAAGCCGAGCTTGCTTACCGCGCATCTTTTGATGAGCTAACCAACTTACCAAACAAGAGTCAGCTCAACCAAATAATGTGCGAGAAAACCGAGATTGACTTTCCACCACCTTTTACACTCCTATTCATTGATCTCGACAGGTTCAAGGCTGTTAACGATACACTAGGACATAGTACTGGCGATAAAATCTTATGCATGGTTGCAGATAGAATTCGAAAACAATTAAGCAGCAATGACATTATAAGTCGCCATGGTGGAGATGAGTTTGTCGTCTTACTAGAAGAATGTTTGAGCAAAGAACATGCTGTTCGAGTAGCAAATAATATTATCAACGCCATCAAAGAGCCAATACATATAGAATCGAATGATATTTATATCGGTTCAAGTATTGGCTTAAGCTCCTATCCTGAACACAGTAAGTTGCCGAGTGAGTTAATTAAGTATGGTGATATTGCCATGTATTATGCTAAGCAAAGTGGTGAGAATAAGACAAAATGGTACTCAAAAGCACTGTTAAAAGAAGTTGGATTAAGACAAAAGATTGACAATGATCTTAGAAAGGCGATTCAAAACGATGAGTTGTTCTTGGTGTATCAGCCTTTATTCAGAGAAAGTAAAGTCACCGGTATAGAGGTGTTACTTCGATGGGATCACCCCGAATTGGGGCTTATTAGCCCAGATGTTTTTTGTAAAATCGCTGAAGAACGAGGCTTTATTCAAGAAATCACTCTATGGGTGCTAGAAAACAGTCTTGCCTTTGTTAAGAAATTACATGTTCAACACCCTTCCATTTATGCCTCAGTCAACATCTCTGCAAAGGATTGTTTAAACACTGAGCATCTGCAAAGCGTCATACTCAGCACTTTATCACGTCATAATATTCCGGGTGACAAACTGGAGTTGGAAATCACAGAGAATATTCATTTACAAGATTTAGAAAAAACTAAAAAGCTGTTCCAAGGCTTGAAAGCTCATGGCGTTAGGTTAGCTATCGATGATTTTGGAACAGGCTACTCGTCATTAACTTACCTGTTAAGCCTGCCTTTTGATACGCTGAAGATTGATCGGTCATTCGTACAAGATATCCATGCAAATAGGAATCAACAAGATATCGTTAAAGGAATAATAGGAGTTGCGAGTAGTTTATCCATGTCGTGTATTGCTGAAGGCATAGAAAAAGTTGAACAAAAAAAATGTCTCACCACATTAGGATGCAACCGGTTTCAAGGCTACCTTTTATGTAAACCACTCATAGGCAAAGAGTTATTGACTTTTCTGCACAACAACCCAAACAAAGTCTAACCCCTCTAACATATCCATATATAGGGAGTTAAAGAGCTTGAAGGCTTTCGACCATTAGTTGTAAAGATACTCGACCTCTAAACTCATTAATGTCGAGCTTGTAAGCCAGTCGGATTCTCTGTGCGGTAGAGTTAGGCCACTGCTGAAGATCGACATTAAAAGCGATTGCATCTATCAACATACCAGCTCTATTTTCCACCATCATTTTCAAATGCTTTTGTCCAACCAGCCGTTGATCCTTAATAGCGAATACGTCATCAAAGACTGGCTCTGCGAAACCTTGTCCCCATGGACCGGCCTCTTTCAGCTGCTTAGCAAAATCTAGCGTGTATTCCTCTTTCGACAAACTACCATCGCTCAAGACCTGCCCTTGAAGTGGATGCTCAGCTAGCCACTCCTTACATACCTGTTCATAGGCATGTTTAAACACCTCTAAGTTATCGAGCTTAAGCGATAAGCCAGCTGCCATAGCGTGCCCACCAAACTTTTCTATAATATCTGGATAACGACTATTTATTTCTTCTAATAAATCACGAATATGCAGGCCTGGTATGGAGCGGGCTGATCCTTTAATAATAAGATCATCTTGATGAGCAAAAGCAATGGTCGGCCTAAAGTATCGCTCCTTAATGCGACCAGCTAAGATACCTATAACGCCTTGATGCCAATCGGCTTGGAACAAAATCAAACCTTCTGGCATATCGTCATCATTCAGCTCAATAGCTTCCAACGTTTTAATTGCTTCTTGCTGCATTGACGCTTCAATCTCGCGACGCTCTCGGTTTAAGCTATCGAGTTGAACAGCCAATTCTCGTGCGATGCTTTGTTCCGTAGCGATCAAACATTGAATACCAATCGTCATGTCGTCTAGTCGACCAGCAGCATTTAACCTAGGCCCAAGAACAAACCCTAGATCAGATGCAGTTAGTGATTTATTTGATTTACCGGCAACTTCTATCAATGCATTAATGCCAGGACGACATTGACTACTGCGAATACGCTGAATGCCTTGATGCACGAGGATTCGGTTATTGGCATCTAAAGAAACCACATCAGCAACTGTACCAACAGCAACAATATCAAGTAACTTCGCTAAATTAGGTACAGCTATCTTTTGGTCTTCAAACCACCCTTTTCTCTGCAAATATGTTTTTAGCGCTAGCATCAAATAGAAAGCAACACCAACACCAGCCAGGTTCTTTGACACAAACTCGCAACCAGGTTGATTGGGATTAACGATAGCATCTGCCGCAGGTAAAGTCTCAGAAGGTAGATGATGATCAGTGATAACAACATCGATGCCCAGTGTTTTCGCTAGCGAAACGCCAGCAATACAAGAAATGCCATTATCAACCGTAACAATCAAATCCGCACCTTGTTCATGCGCAACATGGACAATTTCGGGGCTTAAACCATACCCAAAATCAAAACGATTAGGGACTAGAAAATCATGATTAACACTGCCTAATTGTTGTAGCGCTAGCATACACAAAGCTGTGCTTGTTGCACCATCTGCATCAAAATCACCAACAATAACAATACTACGCTTTTCACGGATAGCTACTGATAAAATCTCTACAGCTGCACCAACACCTTTAAGTTGTTCATAGTGCGCCAGTGATGACGTTGTGCGACTTAACTCGTCAGATTTCTGAATCCCCCGACTTGCGTAGATTTGTTTAATTTTTGGATGAAGATCTGACGGTAAGTGGCCGTCTTCGCAATGTGGGCGTCTGACAATATTCAAAAGTTTAATGTTCAGTAGACTAATGTGGCGCTAATCATGACGACGCAGGAAGAGAATTACAAGTGACCTAAAGCAGGAGTCATTAAAAAGGCTTAAATACTCATTTAAGCCTTTTCTGGTATCATTAACGGATAGACTGAAGTGTTTTCATCAATTGCTCTGGTGGTTGATACCCAGGAACCATTGTACCGTTCTGTAATACAATAGCAGGTGTACCTGTGACACCAATCTGACGACCAAACTCATACTGCTTAGCAACTTGCTCTCGCTCACACGTACTGTCTTTTCTAAAAGAATCTCCGGCTTTCGCTTTTGTTAATGCATCTTGTGGATTTTTATCGCACCAAACAGACACCATATCCGTGTAACTTTGACTTTGAAGCCCACCACGAGGAAACGCTAAATAGCGTACTGTAATACCTAAATCATTATAGGCTTCAATCTCCTTATGTAACTTACGACAATACCCGCATGTTATATCCGTAAACACAGTCACCGCATATTTTTCTTCTTCAGC
The DNA here is from genome assembly GCA_964625615.1 of uncultured Pseudoalteromonadaceae bacterium. Lineage (GTDB taxonomy): Bacteria > Pseudomonadota > Gammaproteobacteria > Enterobacterales > Alteromonadaceae > M269. The sequence continues at coordinate 26,569 of CAZVDU010000014.1, forward strand.
TTTGTATTCGATCATGGAATTATCGAAATCTGTAATGCCATCTAAACGAATGCTAGATAATGACTCTTCAGTTTCGTTACGCATCCTTTGGTCAATGTTATAAACGCGTCCTTGAACAAGAAATTTGCCATCATTACTCACATAAAACAAACCACGGTCTGTAAATGCTTCAAACAACCCAGCAACAGGCGACGGCTTTATTTCTGTTACTTGCAAGCCCAATTGACTTTCAAGTTTCTCTCTTGCAGCAGAAGTCTCTGTATCCTGAGCTACTACGACACTTGAAGCTACAATGGTGGCTAAAGCCAAAGAAAAACGTTTTATCCAATACTTCATAAAATGATCCGAAAATTTAATTAAATAATCCAAAGGCAACAAAAATGCATACAAACATTATGTCTCATAGGTAAGAGACCTAACATAAGCCTATTTGTTTACAAAAAAATAACTTATTTTACTTGGCAGCTGTCTAGTTACTGCTTATGTCTTTGACATGTTAAACCAAAAACTCACATTTTGGGTGTTAAGTTTACAACTTTGGTATCGGCGAACGTCTATTTATGGTTACATAATCACCCTCTGAACATTGTATCTAAAGATACTTGCTACCAAATACTGCTAGATTTGTTGCACAGCTTTTCGCACAATACTTACTTTTTAGCGTTCTGGAACACTATGTCAGACAAGATTGGCCTCTTCTACGGATCAACAACCTGCTATACCGAAATGGCAGCAGAAAAAATTCAAGCCGCTATAGGTGAAGAGCTTGTTGATATATTTGATATTAAAGACACCCCAATTACGAAAGCTCTGAACTACGACATCTTGATATTCGGTATATCAACATGGGATTTTGGTGAGCTCCAAGAAGACTGGGAGTCGACTTGGGATGACGTTTCCCAATTAAACTTAAAAGATAAGGTTGTTGCTTTATATGGCTTGGGTGACCAATTGGGTTACGCTGATTGGTACCAGGACGCGTTGGGTATGTTGCATGATGAATTAATTCCAACAGGCTGTAAGCTTATTGGGTATTCATCAATTGATGGACACGAGTTTACGAAATCTAAGGCCCTAACAGAGAGTGGAGATGCTTTTGTCGGGTTAGCGCTTGACGACGAAAATCAATTTGATTTATCGGAAGAACGCATTAACGAATGGACAGGACAAATTCTTGAAGAAATGATCGAGTAAATTAATAACCCACAAAAATGCTTAACACTTTGTTTATTATAAACTTTGTAACAAAATTTAAGTCACTGAAAAAATCACAAAAGTTAAAAATCACTGCAATCATACAAAAATGGATTTAAATTGTTAGCATTGCAGTGTTAAGATAAAGTTAATATTAATACCTTGATTCAGTACCAGCCTTGAAAATTAAGGTGAGGCTTAGGAGATGTAAATGAAGAAAAAACGCGTTGGCAATGATGAAGAAGCCGGTGTAGATATGACACCCATGTTGGATATTGTTTTCATCATGCTTATTTTCTTTATCGTAACGACTACTTTCGTAAATGAAAAAGGATTGAGTGTTAAACGTCCTGAGCCCAACCAAAATCAAAGCAAAAGCAATAAAAAGAACGTTTCTGTTCGTATTGATGAGCTAGGTACAATTAACTTAAACGGCCGTATTACTGACGTAGAGCGTGTAACAGCAAACGTCCAAAATTTCTTGTCTGAGAATATTACTGATGCAGCTGTTGTACAAGCACATCCTAAAACCAAGCATGGCCTGGTAGTTCAAGTTATGGATAAAATATCCGAAGCTGGTATCTCTAACTTATCAGTGTTGGTTAAAGAATAATCGACGCTATTCTTTGATTAATGTGAGAAAGCACCTAACGGTGCTTTTTTTGTACCTATCTTCTAGAACGTATTCACAATAGCCAAATAGCGGCCATCTTTACTGACTGAACAACGCCCTCCTTTAACGAAGCCATTCACTTTAAGTGTTGTGACAGATTCCCAAGAAGCTGCAGTTGTTGGATCAAACTCAGTTAGCTCATCACCATTAGCACGTACCATTTTCCCTTCAGGTGTCCAACAATAATCTTCGTTGTCGCTACCAATAGATACCATAGGTGTCATAGCTTTTGTATCCGGGTCATAAGATTTAATAGCCCAAGCGCCGTTCATTTGCTTATGAACAACACTAAATAAGGTTGAATTAGGGATTGGGTGAATACTCCTTCCTGCTTTATCCATAACAAAGAGTGACTCACCGATAGCGGGACCTACGTCAACACCAGCTGGCTCAAAAAACAAAGAGAAAGCGTAACGACCCCAGAATAAAACACCTTTTTCATTAATCGCGTAATATGCAGCTGGTACATAGCTGGTCAATACCCTCTCTGAAGTACCACCTTCGTAACTTCTATGCCAAAGGTTTTGATAAGGTACACCTTCCTGCAAAATATAGTTAAAGCGTTCATCTGAATGAGGTTGCGCTGAGTATTCGTTTTTATCAGATGTTTGGGTCAGGTTAGACGTTTTCCCCGTTTTGATATCATATTTAAAGATATCTGTCTGACCACCTTCTCTGTCAGAACTAAATAACACCGACTTATTATCTAGCGTGAAGCTAGGCTGATTATCATAGCCATCGCGGTCGCTAATATTGGCAATAAGCTGGTAGTTATTTTGTCGATCAAATAAATATACATCTGTTCCAGCTGCAGTTGCCGACAGCGAACAAACCGCTAGCAAAGAGGCGATTATTCTCATTATTTTCCCTTGGTAGTTATGAGTAAAACAACAAGATAAACAGAAAAATACCCACTCTGCAATTCAAGAGTTAAAGGATACTAATTATGAATAGCGTCAAAAGAAACTATAAAAAATCCCGAACAAGTGTTTTTACACTGCTGTGCTCGATGGGAATGCGCAGATTATACTCAACATGGTCAGCAGGGTAGGCGAACAAGCCAAAGTTATTTTTCTTCATCAGGCTAACAATAACGACATACTTGGGTGGTGATTTCATATCGCTTTTAAAAGGATCAAGTACAGGAACCAAGTATCGTCCCATTCGCATAATACCAACGATACGACCTTTACGTTCAATTATGTCATCAAAAACCGGATCTGGTATGACTGCATAAACTGAAAATCTAGGTACTTGAATAGGCACACCCAACCAGGATAACTCCACCAGTTGTAACGATTCGGTCAGTGTATGTATCGACTCCGGCAACTTAACATCAGTCATACCAATTCACTTTATCTGATGAAACATTAATTTAACTATAGCAGCACTTTCGTTTTTACACTCGAACGATTATCCAGATAATCACAGAAATTAACAAAATCATAACGAAACGGAACGTACCTATTTTTTAATGATGATTCGTATATCATTCTTTGCACAAACGTTGAGCGGTCGGTTGAGAGGCCCGATATGCTTAAAGATAAATTGACGATGCACTTTTAGGGTAAACAGAATGAAAGTAATTAGCTTGATGGTTCTATTCCTCATCCTCGGTGGGTGTGCATCTGCTGTTGATCGCCATCAAGTGGTGAACGCGCATATATCAAAACCAATCAACTGTGACACAGCTGACCAAGATATAGCTGCTTTATTAGAAGAACAATCCTCAGTCGGAGAAAAGTTAGCTAACGGCATTTCTTTATTATCACCGACATCGGCACTCATCAATTTGCTATCAGGTGAGTTCACCAGTAGACGATCAATCGCTACAGGTAAACTTGATGACATCCTTCACATGAGAATAAGTGACATCGAAGAAGCTTGTGATTACGAATACGACGACGAAGACGCACCTACAACTAACTCTTAAAAAGATAAATAATAGTCTTTACACAACCTGCGATAGGCGGTTGTGTATTGTCCATTTTCGTTATAGATGGTCAACGTTGCTTCAGCTTCTTTTTCCAAAGGGCCATATCCAAAACACAAGCATTGGCGAATAAATGGTTTATTTTGCTTACTTCTTACTTTCAAACGTTTGAGACAAACTAAACCAGACGCTACAGCAACAGTTTCTATATACCCCACTGACTCATGTGGAAGGATCATATAAAACACCCCCTTATCTGAAAGGCTCTTACTTACTGCATTTATTAGTTTTTCATACGTTAAGGTAGACACATGTCTAGCCTGGCGTCGACCCTCCTCCATTTTTATCGACCGTCCTGTCGACACTTCAAAATAAGGCGGATTACTGATAATACAATCAAACTCAATAGGAGCTGTATAGGTTGAGACATCAGCATGTACAAAAGAAAGCTTCTCTTGCCAGTCTGACTCGCTCGCGTTACCACAAGCTTGACTGATTGCTAGTCTATCGATGTCAATGCCTATAATCTGTGCAGCCGAGTTTGATTTTTGTGCCAACATTATCGACAAAATGCCACTACCGGTGCCAATATCTAATATATGTTTTGACGAAGAAACGTCACACCAACTGCCTAATATTAAGCTATCAGTACCGACCTTCATGGCACATTGATCATGCGCCACGAAGAATTGCTTGCATTGGAACCCTTGCCTTTTGCTAGTATTTTTCATGTAGCTCTTCAACCACAGATTCCATTAATCAAAGTATTGCAGTGCAATCATTTGTTCTGCAACACATTCCGCTTCTATGGGTTTGTATTTGGCGAACCGCCCAAACATAAAAGGCGATATCAATTGGCTAGCCATTATACCGATGCTTTCTGCCAACCTTGAGTCTTCTCGCTTCCCTAACAATAAGGATGGTTGAACACACGACGCCCTTTTAAGCTCAACCACGCCATAAATGGCTTTTTCCAACTCACCTTTAACTCGTAAATAAAAATTGCTGCTGACAGCATTCGCACCCACCGAAGAGATCCAAACAAAACTACTCACGTTAGCCTTTGCCGATAACTTGGCTATATTAAGCACATAATCAAAATCAACGCGCCTAAACGCCGACTGAGATCCTGACTTTTTCATAGTTGTACCCAAACAAACATAGACATGATCAACCTTGAAAAGTGATAAATGGCCGTTTAAATCATCGAAATCAACTTTTACGAATTGGACATCATTAATTGCTTTTTCTAGTGTTTTTTGGGGCGTAGTCCTACCGATGCAAGTTACATTTGAATAGCGGTTGTCAACTTTTAGTTGCGCTAATAGTGCTTTACCGACCAATCCGGTCCCCCCGAACACTAATGCTGTTTTGTGTTTTGTCATGAATTGATTAGAATCGATACTTTGTAGTCACAGAATACGCATAATAATGAAAAATATCTCTATTCCATACCTCATTGCGGCAGGGTCGATGACGCTGAGCTTATTCGGGGTAATCTCCACCCCAGCTTTAGCCGATCATCATTCAGAAAAACTAACCATCGAACGCATACATTCATCTCCAGCTCTTCAAGGGGCAGCACCTAGATCACTCAAAGTCTCCCCGGACGGCAAACGCGTTACGTTCTTGCAAGGTAAGAAAACAGACTTTGATCGTTATGACCTATGGCAATATGAAGTAGAGACGGGTAAAACTACGATACTATTCGATTCAGATGATTTGCATTCTGGCCCAGAAGTTCTGTCTGACGAGGAAAAAGCTCGCCGCGAACGTCGACGTCTTTTTGGCACGGGTATCGTAGAGTATTTCTGGTCTGCTGATGGTACACGTTTGTTATTTCCATTGGCTGGGGATGCCTACGTCTATACTTTAGGCGATAAAAAAGCGACACAACTGCTTAAAACAGAGGCTTTTGAGACGGATATTCGTTTCTCTCCTAAAGGAAACTTCATCTCCTATATCCGGGACCAAAACCTTTACATCATGGATGTTAAAAATGGTAAAGAGCAGCAACTAACTCAAGATGGCGGTGCCGCTATAAAGTTCGGTATGGCTGAATTTGTCGCGCAGGAAGAAATGCGGCGCCTAACAGGCTATTGGTGGGCACCAGATGAATCAAAAATTGCGTTTACTAAGGTGGACGAGACCCCTGTTGATGAGATTACTCGTACCGAAATTTATGCTGAATCAATTGAACTCATAAAGCAGCGTTACCCCAGCACTGGCACGAACAATGTTTCTGTTGAGTTAGCGGTTATGACACTGAATAATAAACATATTGACTGGGTTGACCTAGGTAATGAGAAAGATATTTATCTTGCTCGCGTCAACTGGAAGAAGGATAGCATAGGGCTGACGTATCAATGGCAAAATCGTAGCCAACAATCACTCGAATTAAGGCAATATGACTCAAAAAGCAAGGAGCAATCTTTGCTCTTGGAAGAATCTAGCAACACTTGGGTCAACCTTAATGATGACCTTCATTTCCTGAAAGACAAAAAGCATTTTATTTGGGCGTCAGAAAGAACAGGCTACAAACACCTTTATTTATTCAAAAACAATGGTGAGCTAGTACAACAATTGACTGACGGTGAGTGGATTGTTGATGAAATTGAAGCTATTGACGAGAAGAAGAAAACCATCTATTTCTCAGGCCGTAAAGACACGCCATTAGAAAGCCATTTGTATAGCGTTTCTTATGATAAAGCAGATAAATTAAACGCTAATAATGTTATTCGTATCAGCCAGCGCAGCGGCTTTCACGGCATAGTCTTCAGTGAAGACGCCACGGTATATATTGATAGATTTTCTACAGCGAATACACCACCTCAAGTGAGTTTGCACAATAATTTGGGGGAACAACTGACTTGGCTAGAAGAAAACAAAGTCGATGAATCTCACCCATTACACGCTTACCAAGAACAATGGGTTACGCCTAAATTTGGTACACTAAAAACCAATGATGGTGCCACTTTGCACTACCGCCTATACACGCCCAAAGTTATTCAGGGTAAACACCCTGCTATCGTATATTTATATGGCGGACCGCACGCACAGTTAGTAACCAATAGCTGGGCAGGTAATCGTGGCCTATTACTGCAGTATTGGGTAGACAAAGGCTATGTTGTCTTTACTGTCGATAATCGAGGTTCATACAACCGAGGTAAAGCTTTCGAAGATCCTATTTTCGAACAAATGGGCGATATTGAAGTCAAGGACCAAGTGTCAGGCGTCAAATTCTTACACACCCTACCTTATGTCGACAAAGAGCGAATCGGCGTGCATGGTCACAGTTATGGTGGCTACATGACGTTAATGTCTATGTTTAAAGCCGGAGAATATTTCAAAGCAGGGGTAGCAGGAGCGCCAGTCACTGATTGGTCACTGTACGATACACACTATACAGAACGTTATATGGGTCACCCTGCTAAGAATGGTGAGCAATATAAAGCATCTTCTGTTTTCCCTTATGCTAAAGACTTGAAAGGCGATTTATTGATCTATCACGGCATGGCTGATGATAATGTTTTATTTAAAAACAGTACGAAGCTTTATAAACACCTTCAAGATTTAGCGATACCTTTTGAAACAATGGACTATCCAGGTAAGAAACATGGTATCCGTGGCAAACAAACCGGCATTCACTTGTATCGCACTATTACCAATTTCTTTGATAGAAATTTAGATAATAAGTAAGCAAGAACATAAAAATAACCTCAGTCGCTCCTATACATAACAGCTTTTATGTTTAGGAGCCGGCCAGTTTCGATCATGCTTCTTAATCCTGAAAATCACACTCACGACTAGCAATTACTCTTTGAACAGCATTTCTCTAATCTCGAATGGTAGCTACATGCCCTTTTGTTGGATATCGCTCGAAAATAAGGGGATCATGCCCAGGAAGAACTCGACTTACATCTCCTGCTAATTCAATCATACGTTTTATGGCAACTCGGTTAGACTCGACAGAAAAGGTCGCATTCTTATTAATAGGAGTTTGGGTTTCTATATTCTGGAAAAGATAAGCATTGTCAGACGCGAGAACAATGGGTTTCTCACCATCTACCCTAATATATTGTGACTGAAAAGTATGCTTACCACCTGTATATGCTTTGATGCCAGGTAACACTTCAACATTGTCACCTTTAACAAACTTAAGCCTTCCTTCCAGGTTAAGCTTCACAAAACCTTCAACGTCTCTCTTATCAACACCACCAGCATCCCCCCCTTTTTGCCAGGCTTCTCCAGTGTAATAAGTATATTCATCTTCCTGCACCCATACATTAGCATTAGGAAACAACAAAGCGCCTTGAGCATGATCCCAATGCATATGACTAATGATAATGTCAGTCACATCTTCGGGTGCGACGCCTGCTTTTTTGACCGCAATATCAGGTGACACAAAATCCTGTGTGTTCCACTGTTCCGTCCAACTCTCTCGAAAGTACCCTGCATCAAATAGCACAACCTTATCATGGCGCTTAAGAAGCCATATCACGAAAGGTATATCAATCTTATCTTGCCCCTGCTCTCCCTCCACAAAAAAGCTTCGATTAATACCTTTCACATGCCCAAACGAAATAGCTTGAATGGAATAACTATCTGTCGCTATTGCTTGTAGAGGGCTAATCAAGCCAAGCAACGTTATTGCGACAAGTTTTCTTATTATTTGCATACTCATTTCTATTCGACCTAATGTGGGAGACTCTGCTTCAAATATCGCACCTTGATGATTTTTTTTCAAAAAAGGGGAGGGAAAATAATCCGATAACGTTGTAAATTAAAGCTATGAAAAGACCTATAGGCAGACCACCACATGCTGATGTTCTAACACCAGCTGAATGGCGTATTGTTCATGCGGTGAGGCACGGCTTAAAAAATAGAGAAATCGCAACGCTAGAGGGTATAAGCGTCGACGGGGTGAAATATCACGTTGCGAATGCTATCGCTAAGTTACACCTAGAGAACAGAAAAGCGCTCAAACATTGGTATGGCGCACCTATTGATAGCCCACTAAACCGAAGAGAGGATACAATGTCAAATACAGAACAAATGATCAGCCTTGGGCAAGTCGCTAGAAGCGTTAATAATATAAAAGTGTCTGAGAAATGGTACAAGGAGGTGCTCCAATTAACGCACCTGTATACATTCGACAAACTCGCTTTCTTTGATTTAGATGGTACGCGGCTCATGTTATCTGAAAGTGAGCAAGTCAACGCTTCCGAATCGATACTTTACTTCAAAGTACAAGATATCCAAGCGACCTATGCACAAAGGCAGAAACAAGGTATTCATTTTATCAATGCACCACACATGATTCATAAACACGAAGACGGCACCGAAGAATGGATGGCCTTTTTCGAAGACTTAGAAAAGCGGCCTCTTGGACTTATGTCATCAGCTAAATCTTAAAGCTAAATTCTACAACTAACATAAAACTCAATGGACTCATCGGAGAAGCAAGTTTTGTTTTTCATTCTGTCATAGTCCCTGTTAACCTTAGCCTAGTTGGATCAAATAATAACAGAGGAAAGGTATGTCAGACCCACAAACAGTAACACTTTCATCAAAAGATGATGCAGCTAAAACGAATGCACTCATTGCTTATGGCTTAATGGTATTTGGTTTGTTCACTGGTATATTCTGGGTTATCGGTGCTATATGGGCGATGGTTAAAAAAGATGACGCCGCAGGTACTCTTTTTGAAGACCACTACTCCAACCTTATCAAGATCTTTTGGTGGGGACTCGGACTATCAATTATAGGTACGATTTTAATTTTCGTTATTATAGGTTACTTTATTTTGCTAGGTGTTTGGATTTGGTCGGTTTATAAACTCATTAAAGGCTTAGCAAACTTAACATCAAATAAAGCTTATAATTAATCATGTTTGGTATCCATGAGTTATAGCTATAGGATAAAACCAGAGTGAGAGTAATACTAATGCTAATTCTGCTCTCGCCAATCCTTTCAGCAAACGAGCCTCATGCAGAGAACTTCTCAACCTCTTTAGATTATGCGCAAGTCGTCAACGTCAAAGCTGTCGAACGAAAAGACGCACGTTGGTGTTTTTACACCAGCGTGAGGCATGATGATCAGGGTTGGGGGCACTACGCGGATGGTTGGGAAGTGGCTGATCTCGAGGGCAATAAACTCGGTGAACGCCTACTTGCTCATCCTCACGATAACGAGCAACCTTTCACCCGCAGTCAATGTGGTATTAATATTCCAAGTGACCTGACACAAGTCGTCGTTCGCGCAAAATGCAATAAGCATGGCTTTGGCGGTAAACCTATCATTGTCGACTTGCGTCAATCAAAAGGGAAAGGTTTCTCCGTTAAACGTCGTTAAGCCTCAATCAAACATCCAAATTACATTACTATGAGGCCCTTAGTTGAACATACAGGTTGCGAGTGTGCGCTGAATTCCAATAACAGTGCCTTTTTTAAGCTCTTTCTCAATCGGTTTTTCTCTACCCGATATCCATAACTTAAGCTCAGCATCTAAGTCGAAATGTCCAGCCGTCTCGACTACAAAATTTGTAATAGCTCGATAAGGAATAGAGTGATAATCAACTTTTTTACCTGTTAAACCTTGCTTATCGACAAGTATCAATCGGTGATTAGTAAATAAATACATATCGCGTATTTCTTTAAAAACTTGTTGTAGGCTTTCGCCTTCACCTAGAATAGGCGCGAACTCATCAGCGACCTCTTCGACATCAACTTCAGAAGCATTGCCCATCAAACCATCTAAAAATCCCATAATAAACCTGTTACCGTATTCGCTTATATTCAGTGTACACCAAAGATTAACCTTACCAACAACAAAAGACACGCTAATACATGTCATTTCGCATCCTGCGTGATATGGTGAGCGCCCCATTTACAAAGAGCATTATTCATTACACTTATGTCCACACTGAGCATCAAAGATGTCACCGCAGCCCAACAAAGAATTACACCTTACATCCTAAAAACCCCGGTTCTACAATCGAGTTTGCTCAATCAATGGTTAGGACATGAAATTATGTTTAAAGCCGAGTGTTTTCAAAAAACAGGGGCATTTAAAATGCGCGGGGCGGCAAATATCTTGTCCTGGCTAAAGGAGACGGGTCAACAACCACAAAGAATTATCGCTAATAGCTCAGGCAATCATGCACAAGGTGTATCTTTCGCCTCTAAGCTGTTTAATTTGCCAGCTACCATCTATAGCGCTACGAACATATCAGGCGTAAAAGCAGCGGCCACCAAATTCTACGGTGCCGATTTAAAACTTTTTGATACCCGCAAAGAAGCTGATGAACAAGTGCTAATAGCCTCTGAAGAGAAAGGTACTTATTGGATCCCTCCTTTTAATCATGAGCAAATTGTGAGCGGCCAAGGCACAGCCGCTCTCGAAGCTTTGCAAGAAATTGGCGACGTTGACTGCGTCTGCGCACCGTGCGGCGGTGGTGGACTACTATCAGGCACATTGCTCGCAACAAGAGCAACAAGTCCAAAAGCGGATGTCATAGGGGCGGAACCTCTTGCGGGTAATGATGCTGCCGAGTCAATCCGTCAAGGCAGTATTCAACATTTAGCGCAATCGCCTAAGACACTAGCAGATGGTGCAGCGACATTAGCCGTCGGTGATATTACTTTTCCTTTCTTGCAACAGTTGGATAATTTTTACGAGATAAACGAGACGATGATCGCTTATTGGACACAATGGCTTCAGCATCTACTGAAAGCACATGTAGAGCCCACTAGTGCTATGACAATGGCCGCAGTAACACAATGGTTAAAGACGAAAAAGACTAAACAACGAGTGCTCATCATCCTTTCAGGTGGCAATATCGATCACTTAAAGATGCAAGCACTATGGCAAGACAATCACTTACAACAAACACCTAACCTTCACTGTGATGAACAATATGCGTAAGCAGGTGGATCAACTAGCTCATAAGATATCTCTATGCATTATCTTATGGGCTTTGATCGCGTGTAGCGAAGTTTGGGCGGTTCCATTACCTGAGAGTAGCCAATGCCAAATCATATTCAGCCTCAAGGGTGATAGTCAAACTGTGTTTGAACATCAGGTCCAACAATTGGCGCATCATATAGATAGCTTGGATATTGCCTTGGTAGATCTCAATAGAACTCACAACGAAAAAACCTACACAAATATCTCTGGAAGGTTAAAGAGACGACTAAAGCGCAAATTGGAACTAATAGGTAACAAATCCGTTGCCATTGTCAGATTAAATCAAGTAACGCTTTTACGCGTCTCAGGCGGCATAGATCTCACCTTACTAATCCAAACATGCCAAAAAGGGTTAGCATAATTTTACATTCACCGACAACATAGACTTCACAAAATAGTTGAACTCCTAGCTAAGTTACTGCATGTTGTGTGCATTATTTTCATGCGCAAACGACACTAGCAATGAACAAAAATAGTATTAAAAAACTCGTCATCACTCTTTGCCTTACCACAATGAGTGCTATATCTGCTGCAACCCCGACAGCATTGTCTAATGTTAGAGGCTATACCTTTGGTAATAGTGGGGAGTTTATCCAGTTTAGCACCTTGGTTTTTGAGAATGGCAAGGTTTTGTCGATAGGTGACAACTTATTACTTGAAAACTATCCTAACGTGAACGTTATTGATGGCCAACAGAAAACACTCTTACCCGGCTTAGTAGATGCGCATGGGCATGTTTTAGGCCTAGGTGATAACCTACTTCAGGTTGATATTCGTGGCCGCAGCTCTGCTAAAGAGACAGCGGAACAAGTTAAGAAATATGCAGATATAAATCCAGAACTAGAAGTGATTATGGGCCGAGGATGGAACCAAGTTCTATGGCCAGGAAAAGCTTTCCCTACAGCGAGAGATTTGGACGAGTACGTTAGCAATAAACCTGTGATGTTAGAGCGTGTAGACGGTCATGCAACTTGGGTAAACACCAAGGCTCTTGAATTAGCAGGCATTACCAAAGACACGCTCGATCCCCCAGGCGGCCTCATTATGCGTGACGACAGCGGAGAACCTACTGGTGTATTAGTGGACAATGCTGCCTATCTAGTAGGGAAGCTTGTACCTGAAACATCGGATTCAACCTTCGACTTATCTCTCAATGCTGCCGGTAAACATTTACTCGCCTTAGGCATTACTAGCACACACGACGCCGGTATCAGCAAGCAAGTCTATGATTTTTATCAAGCACGCGCTGCACAACAGAAACTCCCCATCCGAATTTACGCCATGCTGGCTGCAACAGATCCACAACTTAAGGAGATGCTAGAAGAAGGACATGTTCAAGACAAGCGTGACTTCCTGTCCATTCGCAGTGTCAAAGCCTATGGCGATGGTGCACTAGGTAGCCGAGGCGCTGCACTATTAGCACCTTACAGTGATGACCCACACAATGTTGGTTTACTCGTTACCAAGCAGCAAGACTTAAAATCACTCTTTGATACTGTGATTGGTAGCCAATTTCAGCTCAATTTTCACGCAATAGGGGACAGAGCAAACAGACTCGCTCTCGACCAGTTTGAAGATACAATAAATCGATTGGGTGGTAAGGGTTTGCGTAACCGTGTTGAGCATGCGCAAATCATCAATCCTAACGATATTCCTCGATTCAAACAGATAGGTATAGTGCCGGCTATGCAGCCAACACATGCCACCAGCGATAAAAATATGGCCGGTGACCGATTAGGTGAAGCGCGTTTACGTGGCGCTTATGCATGGCAGACCTTTTTAAAGCAAGGTTCGCGTGTTGCCTCTGGCTCTGACTTTCCTGTTGAACTTGCCAACCCTTTCTTCGGTTTACACGCAGCGGTCACTCGTCAAGACAGAGAAAACCAACCAAGACAAGGCTGGTTGCCAGAAGAGAAGATGACAGTTTACCAAGCCTTTAAGTCGTTTACACTTGATGCAGCTTACGCGGCACATCAAGATCATGTTCTAGGCGGGTTAACAACAGGAAAGTGGGCTGACTTTATACTTATTGATAAAGATATTTTTGCCATTCCAAGCGAACAACTCTGGCAACCAAAAGTTCTACAAACCTGGATAGCTGGCGAAAAGGTCTTTAGCCAGAAATAGAATCCTTTTATACCTAAATCAACCCTAAGTGCTTGTTTCAGGGCAATTGGAGAGTTCAATTTAAGGTGGGTTAAGATAGAACGTTACCCGCCTTTCGAATTGGCGTAATACAAAAATGGGGTACTCCAATCACTTTCAAAGGCCCCTATAGTGAAAAGTACTTGTCAAGCACCTCAACAAGCTTAGAGCGTTTTAGAGGTTTAATCAGGTATTCATCCATACCTGATTTCTCAGCTTTCTCTCTGTCTTTTCGCATAGCGTTAGCTGACAACCCACAGATTGGAATAGCATGATGCCCTAGTTCTCTGATAGTTGATGTCGCTTCATAACCGTCCATGATCGGCATTTGAATATCCATTAAAACAATATCGTAATGCGGTGAGTTGGTTATCTTGGTTACAGCCTGTCGTCCATCTTCGGCAATTTCGTAGGTCATACCTAAAGACGTCAACATCTCTCCCGCTACAACTTGATTAATGCTGTTGTCTTCAACGAGTAACGCATGACCAGCAAAAGCCTTGTCGTGGTCAAGCAGCTGAACTACATTGGTTTCGTCAACCTCAGTTTCTGTGATTTTCCCTAATGTTATCTCAAAAAAATCAAGTAATTGATTCGGCGTGAAAGGTTGGGATAAGACAGGAAAATCCCAACGTGCTTTCAGTTGAGAAGGTAATTGAGTTGGTTGTGTATCAGTAACAAAACCAAGGTTAACGTCCTGAGTTATGAGCATTTCGATGGCAACCTCATGCTTTTTAATATACGCCACTGAAAATACGTCAACGAGAACGATATCATCAGATCCAACTTTGCCTTCTAAATCCTCCATTTCTGTAGGAGGAATCCTAACAACTTTGTCGGCAAATGATGTTAGGTAATCGTCACACATCAAAGCATTACTGGTCACATAATATAATGTTGATGTAAGTCTTTCAGGCATTTCCAACAACCCTTGTTGCTGTTTGAATGACTTCACTGCAAAGTTGACAGTAAAAATACTGCCTACATCCACTTCAGAGTTGATACTGACCTTGCCTCCCATGAGCTCTGTCAATTGTTTAACAATTGCCAGGCCTAACCCCGTGCCACCATACTCTCGACTTGTCGAACCATCAGCTTGTTCAAATGACTCAAAAACCCGTTTTTGCTGCGCTTCACTCATCCCTATACCAGTATCATGAACATCAACACACAACATCATGTCACTATTATCTTTCGTATAATCACTATAGAACCGAATATGGACATGCCCATTACGTGTAAACTTGACAGCATTGTTAGTGAGATTAAGGATCACTTGAGTGATACGTAAAGGGTCGCCTATCAAGTTATTGGGTAAGCTCGGCTGAACTTGCAGTTTAACGTTAAGGTTCTTTTCACGCGCTTTTAAGGTCACAATGGATAGCACATTGTCGAATATAGATTGCAACGAGAAACTTACCATTTCGATATCAAGCTTACCCGCTTCGATTTTAGAGAAATCAAGAATATCGTTGATAACACTCATCAAGATTTGACTCGATGCTGACACTTTACGTAAATAGTCATTAAGCTTTTTAGGCATTTCCTCTCGTAATGCTAAATCAACGAGCCCAACGATCCCATTCATTGGAGTGCGTATTTCATGGCTCATATTCGCTAAAAAGATACTTTTCGAATCTAGCGCTTTCTCCGCATTTCTTTTTGATTGCTCTAATTGCTTGTTAAGTTCCTCTTGTTGAGCATTGAGTTTGGTGGCGTCTTCAAGTAGCGCATGTGTCTGTATGTTTTTATCATTAAACACTTTAGCTGCTTCCAGTAATCGCCTCATTTCATCACTTCGAGAAAACTCTGGTGTATGCACAAAATCTTGTCCTTTGATTAAACTCTCAAAGATTTCGGACATGGAGCTTATAGGTAGAATAACCCTTAGCCCCATAAATATTGCGGTTCCCAGAACCAGCAATATTTCAAACGCAGCAAAGGCATTGCTCCTTAACTGAGCACTATTGATGTTGTCGAGTACCTCCTGGTTTGTGATGTTTGATTGTTCAACGACTGTTTCAGCAAGCTGAGATGTCAAAAATAAAAACTCATTTGCAGAGCCTGCCATCACAACATTAACTAAGTAAAGATAGCCTCTCGTGATTTGTGTCAACTGCACAAAGTGCGCATCCACTTGTTTCAGTGAGAAACGAATATCTTCTACGTAAGCATTAGAAGGTGGGAATTGACCGAGTGCTTGTTCGGTATATCGAATCTGCTCTTCGAACTCCTCAAAATACTCAATACTCGGGTTCAGCAGGTACTGAAATGCTGCATTTTCTGCCCTGGCAATGTGATACTGAACAGCCAACGTAGATTCAGTATCTGCTTGTTCATCCATATTCACTAAGAATTGTATCAATGCGTCTAACTCAACCAGTAACCCGTTTTGGAACAATTGAGAGCGTTGCTCAAGTCCATTAACGACACTATTAAAATTGTCTTTATAGTCTCCTAAATGCGATTGCATTGATTGTAATGTAGCAAGCCTGCTGGTTGGTTCTGCCTGTTCACCTGATGATTGACGAAGTTGTTCAATCTTTTCATTGATAGTATCCATCAACGCCGAAAAACGCACCTTTACTGACTCACTAGCAGTCTCTTTATAAATTAAAACATTGCGTTGTAAATCATAAACATCCCTTTCCAATTCCCTGACAAGGCCGGCATCAACAAACACGCGCTCTGCGGTTTGAAGCTCCTCAATAAGAGACAGCTGATCAATACGTGTTAACACAAGCTGCGTTGCAAGCAAAGCAATGAGTAGAACAAGGAAAACCGTAACTTGTGACTTGAGAGATGTAAGCATCAGATAATTAAATACCTTGGGTGATTAAGAGCTAATAAACTCATACCATTTTTGTAAACTGTAATCATAAGTGGGCATGACGGTATTCCATACAGCAACATTACTAAACCGTTTTTCATAACTGCCACCAGTACGCATATCACCTTTTTGAACAGATACCTTCCCATCAGTGCCAACCAGTGTTTCTGCTGCAGGTAACCCTTGATACCAATAGTTCCATTCTGCCTCACTAAGGAATTGCCTCGAACGATTGGGGTTGGAAATGTAATAGCCTTGCCGCGCAATAAAGGCACCTGGCCATCCAGATAGCCACCAGTTCATATATTCGTAGGCAACATCTTTTATTCGGCCATGTGTTTGTGATGAAAGGCACATAACACCATGCCATCCTCTATAACCTTCTTTGGGTGCTGCAAAAGTGACCGGAATGTTTTCACCATTTAGCGCCGAGACCGCTGGTGAGAACA